>CAPNDH010000005.1 GCA_948664205.1 uncultured Clostridia bacterium
AAAAAGTTCCAACTCATAAGAGTTGGAATAAGATTTTTGTGTTCATCAAAATTTTTATAGTCTTAAAATTAAGTTATACCAAGACTTTCAAAAAGTTCGACGAAAATTGTCTGTGGTGCAGATGTACATTTTAATTTACACATCTACACCAGTAATATCAAGACTTCTCATAATCAACTTATATTTGGAACTTCGTTCCAAACTATTCCATTTCTTTTTGTAAGTTCCAATTTTTATTATTTTATATCATATAAAGTTCTAATTGTAAATTATTATTTAAGATTTAAATATTCTTCTTCAAATCTTTCAAAATTTTCTTCTAGTATTGCATTGGTATCTTGCATATATTTTGTATATTTTTGGTTAAGTTCTTTCTGTCTTAAATATGAATAAATATATCCATAAGTATTAATAGTTGTTGTAATATCTGCATGACCTAATATTTTCTGTAATACTTCTATAGCAATTCCAGATTCAATACATCTTGTTGCAAAAGTATGTCTTAGCATATGTGTATGGCTATCGCTAGATTTATAATTAACATAGTGAATACCTTTGTTTTTTCCAACTTTCTTATGTTTTAAAGTTACAACTCGAAGTCCTGCATTTTTACATATTATTTTAAAAGCTGAATTAACTTGTCCATCTGTATAGAACTTTCCATTTGATTGGCAGAACAATACATCATATTTATTTTCTTTATATTGTGCTAATGCTTTTTGTATTATAGGAAAAGCTAGAGGTGTAAGATCTATTGTTCTTAATCCGTTTTTTGTTTTAGTAATTTCTCCAATTACAACTTTGCCATGTATATCTTTAGTTAATGTCCTTTTAACTTCAATACTTCCAATATTTCCAGAAATGTGTATATCACTTGGTCGTAATGCTAAAATCTCTCCAATTCTCATTCCAGTATATAATGCAACTAACAATATTAGATTATATTTTGATTCATGTGTTTTTATATATTCTGTCAAAATATATTCTTCTTTTCTAGTAAAGGCATCAACTTTTTTATCTTCCTTAAAACTTTCAGGCTTTTTAATACCATCTCCAATTAAAAATAAATTATTTTGAATAATACCTTTTGCATAAGCTATACTATATGCATTCTTGATTTTTCTATAATATTTATCTATTGAAGAATTTGACTTTACTCGTTCACTTTCTAAATATTGTTTTATTTGATTTAATGTAACATTTTGAATTGGAATATTAGCAAATTTATTATTGCCTATTGATTTTATAGTTTGCATATTTCTGCCATATGTGTTTGGTTTAATTTCCTTATTTTTTACTCTCTTATTTTCATATTCCTCGCATATTGAAACAATAGTAGCATCTGTTTCTTTAGCTTTCTGTGGTTTACCATGAATAGAAACATCTTTAATATATTCGAGCATTTTATTTAAAGCCTCATCTTTAGTATTTCCATTGAATTGTAGTCTGCTAAAATCTTTAGTTGTAGAATTTCTGCCATTAGTTAATAGTTCAACTTTATACTTCCTATAAATATAAAATTTATCACAATGTTCTTTATCTATACATTTACTACAATCTTCACATTCTTTCATCTTAAACAGCTTTTTCCTATTACTACAGAACTCTTTATGATTACAGCTACTACAAATAGGACACATCACTTTATTTGTTTCTGACCTTTTGTTTTTAGTAATGTATTCGTGTACTGAATAATCTTTACCTTCAATTAAATTTTTCAATTTCATAACCTCCTTTAAAAATTTAAAGGAATATCTTATTGCTTTTTTCTCTTTTGTGGTATAATCATAAAGGAGAAAACGAAAAGATATCCCATCATTTCGGTGTAATCTCTATTAGAGAATTTAGAAGTTCCATTTCTAAGTTCTCGTTTTTTATTTTAATGTTACTGATTTTGAATAATCATGTCTTTTCATCATAAATTCTTTAAAAGCATCTGCTTCAATCCACCAACTTCTTCCAACTCTTTGAGCAGGAAATTCATTATTATTAAATAATTCCAATCCTTTTTTAGGACCAATTTTTAATAATTTGCAAACATCTTTTAAAGAATAAACTTTCATTCCAGCTAATTCTTGCATATACATTTCTCCTTTCCATTTTGAATTTAAGCAATAAAAAAAGACCCAACAACTAAAGTGGTCTATTATCTTACTTGTTCTTTGTATAATTTCTTTACATTTCTTTTGTACTTTTTAGGTAATGCATAGGAAGCATTGATATTATCATCTAATACTAAATTACCATTTTTATCTTGTGTATAAGCGCCAAAATTTGATTTTACATATGCATCTGTAGAAATCCCATATGAATGTACAGACATTTGTCTTGCATCACTGTCTAATAAAGCTTTTAACTTATCATAATCTTCTTTAGAAGATTTATCGTATTTTTTTTCATATGTTGAATAATATTCTTTGTTATACTCAGCTTTTCTTTTTCTAGATTCTTTATGTCTTAAACTCTTTTCATCTAAATATCTATTATCTTTTGCTACAACTTTTGAAATATATTGAGCAGTTACATTAAGAATTTCTGCAATATCTTTTTGTTTCATATGTTCTTCAAAATACATTTTTAAAATATCTTCTTTCATTTGTTTTTCCTCCTTCCTTTGGTTGATTTTTATACTTGTTAAATTTTAGATACAATAATACTAATATAAATGGTACAAAATAAAATTTATAAAAATTATTGATTTTATTCACTTTATATTGTACAATGTAAATATCATACGACAATGTACAATAATTATTGTTAATAATTAAGTATACTAAAATAATAACACAATAATTTTAGAAAGTCAATAACTTTTATAAAATTATTTAAGAAATTACAGGTATTTATTAGGAGGATATATAATGATTAAGGAAAATAACCCTAATTATAAAGGACTTTGGGCTAAATATAAAAAATATGAAATTGTAAAAATAGATAATGAATATTATATTAGACCAGATAAAAAAGCAGATTACGAAATTTATGATATATTTGATAAAGAAAAAGAACTTCTTGTTGATTTTCTTTTAATTGGTATGGAAGCAATGAATTATGCTGATATAAACGATGCTAATTGTGATTTAATGTCAACAGAAAAGAAATATCAAGATATGATTTTAGATTTTGTAAATAAATATGGAATGTTCGGAGAACTTACATATAGACTAATAAATTCGCACATCGTTTCATCTAGTAAAGCATTAACACAAGGATATTCTAATATTGATGAAATGTCAGCTAGTACATATATAAAACCATATTTCATTGGTAATGATGATATACAAAGAATAGATTTTGATCATGGACTTAATCCAGATATATTAAAATATGTATATGGAAATAATAATCCAAATGGAGATTTAGCACATAGCTTTGATAAGGGCGAAGATTTTAGTATAGTATTTTCTAAATGTTATACAGAAAAAATCGCTAATATACTTGTAATGTCTAGAGCATTGTATAGAATATTCAATTCGGTGGAAAATAACAACTGGACTGAAAATGAAGATAAAAAGGCAATCTATCAAAAATATGCAAATATGTTTAATCCTAACAATGTGGCTTTCAGTTTCAATTTTGAAAATGATAAAACATATTTAAATTGGAACTTCAATTCTCTATTTCAAGCTATTGAACTTATATTAGCTTTTAATGAAACTAATGAAAGAAAAGAAGTAAAAATGTGTAAACATTGCTTAAAACCATTTATTGCAAAGAATTTAAAAAGCGATTATGACACAGCAAGTTGTAGAAATGTTGCTAATGTATATAGAAATAGAGCGAAAAATAAATAGTTGAATTTTGCCACTGGCGGTGGCAAAATTTAGAGATGAGGTGTGATATGTCTTGTACATACTATTTAAGAGATAAAAAGATTTCTAATAAAACAATAGAAAAATTACATTTGATAGAAAAAGATTTTAATATAAAATTAGAAAATCTCTATAATGAACTCAATGAGAAAATTACTAACATTTTACCGATAAATAATGAGAATGTTATAGAAGAATGCAGACAATATGAACCTGATTATAGAAATGAAATTAGATTTTATCTAGACTCAATAAATAAACTTGATTTTGGAGTATATACTTCTGGTAATTTTAGATTTCGTAGATTTGGGAATTTAAATGAATTTGTAAAATTTTATGAAGAAAATGAAGATAAATATATAATTGTAGATGAATATAACGAAGAATTTACATTAGATGATTTTTTAAAGGAAATAGAACTTAAATAAAACATATAAACAGCAAATAACCTTTAGATTAAATCTAAAGGTTATTTGAAATCAACTTGACCGTCTTTCAGGTCTAAATGTCTTCTTAATTTGAGTGTATTTCAACTCGCAACAGAATTGCTTCTGTTAATATTATTATACTCAATTTGTTAAAAAAAATCAACAAAATATTAAAAAAATTTGATATTTGTTCAAAAAAACTTTATTTTTTATTAAATTTTCTTTAAATAAAAAGTTTTACGAATATATTATTTTATGTAGAAAAATATCTATATATATGCTATTATAATACAGAATTTTACTTTTAGGAGGCATCAACTTTGAATATAAATGATGAATTAAATAAATTGAATAATAATCAGCGACAAGAATTAGAAAAATGGTTTGCTGAGCAAATATATAAATTAAATAAAGTTAATAAAAACGAACAACTAAACTATGTACCATATGTAACTAGAAAACAAGTAGTATGGGTAGATTTTGGAGTTAATATTGGTCAAGAATTAAATCATTCACACCCTGCTATTGTATTATATTCAAGACCAAATGTTGGTACTGTATTGGTTGCTCCTTTAACAAGTAAGAAAAATGAATCTGATGTTGTTATTGATATTGGAGAAATTGAAGACTTTGAAGGATTTTCATATTGTAAAATAGATCAACTAAGAGCTGTAAGTAAATTAAGAATACAAACAAAGAAGTTTGAAAATAAATATTATAATAATTTTAATAGAGAAACTGGTAAGTATTCTAATCCAGAAGTATCAACAGAACAAATAAATTTAATAGATACTGCTATTCAAGAATTGAAATATAAGTCAAAATAAGTTATTAAATATACACTTGATAAATATTAAAAATAAAATTAATTTAAAAGAAAGGATATTAAATAAAATGAATAATTATATTGATACTTTAAATGAAACAATTAAATCATATTATAAAATATTGTCAGAAGACTTTCCAGAGTTCTTAAATGAGTATATTAATACTCCAGCAATGCTGAAACAATCTAAGATAAGTGTAAGTTGTGGCACTATATATTCAAAAATGTATAATCAAATGTGGTACTCAAGTTTAGATCATAGTATTGCTGTTAGTTTGATAATTTGGCATTTTACTAAAGATAAGAAGCAAACTTTAGCAGGTCTATTTCACGATATTGCAACACCTGTATTTAAGCACTCTATTGATTTTATGAACAAAGATTACGAAAAGCAAGAATCTACAGAAGAATTAACAACTAAAATTATACAAGATTCAGAAGAATTAATGTATCTATTAAATAGAGATGGTATTAAAGTAGAAGAAGTAGCAGATTATCACATCTATCCAATTGCAGATAATGACACACCAAGGCTTTCAAGTGATAGATTAGAATATACTCTTTCAAATGGACTTGGAGCAACTGAAAAAATTTGGACATTAAAAGAAGTTAAAGAGATTTATGATAATATTGAGATTCAAAAAGATGAAAATGGAATAGATGAATTAGGTTTTAAAGATGTTGCTATAGCTGAAAAATTTGTACATACAATGAGCATTTTATCAAGATTATATATAAGAGAAAAAACTTTATTTACAATGCAAATGTTGGCTGATATTATGAAAAAAATGTTAGACAAAAATTTAATTAGTATAAAAGAAATGTATAATTTATCCGAAAAAGAGCTAATTGATAGAATTAAAAAATGTAATGAAGATAATATCGCAGAATGCTTTAAAAAATGGGAAAATGCAAAAGAAGTTAATACAAGTGAAACTCTTCCAGAAGGCAAATACTTTGTTAATATAGAAAAAGTAAAAAAGAGATATATTAATCCTTTAGTTAGATTGAACAATGAATACAAAAGAATAAAAGATATTTCTGAAAAGGCAAATAGTGATATTAACGATGCACTTCAGTATAAAACTGCAAAATATGTTTTTTTAGATTTTAATTTTGAATAAAAAGGTGGATATTATAATGAGTATAGAAAATAAAAAAACAGTTGAGATATATAAAGAAAAAGCAAGTACATATTTAGCTACAAGTATTGAACATGATAAGCTTGAACCAGAAAAGGCAAATCGTAAGCGTGAAAAATTAAATAATTTCTTAAGAAGCTCTTTTCAAACATTACCAAAAAATGCAAAGATATTAGAAATAGGTTCGGCTAATGGAGAAAATGCAAAATATATTGAAAGTTTAGGCTATAATGTAACAGCAAGTGATATAGCAGAAGATTTTATAAATGCATCAAAAAATAATGGCTTAACTACAATTAACTTTAACATATTAGAGGATAATTTTAAAGAAAAATATTCTGGAATTTTAGCTTGGAGAGTGTTTGTACATTTTACTGAAAAAGATATTTTTAAAACTTTAAAAAAATCTTATGATAATCTTGAAAATAATGGTATTTTCATATTCAATGTGATAAATAGAGAAACAAGAAATGTCGATAACGAATGGGTTGATTTTCCAAATGAATACCACATGGGAGCAGAACGCTATTATCATTATTTTAATGAAAAGGATTTAGACGATATTATTTCTCAAACCAAATTTCAAATTCAGGATTTTCATAAAGAAGGTGGAAATAACAATAATAAGTGGTTAGTCTATGTATTAAAAAAATAAAATTATTCCTAATTTGCAGATAAGATACTGTTAGCACAGCATCTTATCTGATTTTTGATTTACCTTTCTTCCTTTCATTAATTATTTCTTTTGTCTTTTCAATTTTAAATTGATTTTGAAGCAGAATAGTTCTATTTTCAATTTCAAAGCAATTAACAATATTTTTATTAACTTTCTTAATTAAGACCTTTAAATCATCAATTTCGTGGGTAATCTTTTCTTTTATTTCTAGATTAGTTTCTTTACTTCTTTTTCTCCATAAATTTTCTCTTTTACCTTTTAAAATTCTTAATTTTTCTTCTTGATTATACCTATAACTTTTTAATTCATTTAGATTATTGATTTTATTTTCAGTAAGTAAAATAGTTTGCTCACTTAAACTATTTAAATGTTTTATTGCTATTTTCATTTCCTTTGTAATTGGTACTTTATGATTGGTTAATTCTATTCTTTGTGGCAAAGGGTCAATTTTCAATAATAGACATATAAAAACATAAATTAAAGGCAGTTTTCCTAATTGATATTCTCTTTGTTTTTGTTTAAATTTATTATATTCTTCAATAGTCATCTTGTACTTTTTCTTTGGAATATATATTTTGTTATGATTCTTATTCTCGATTCTATCTAATATTTTTTCTTTAGTATAGTTATCTCCAAATAATTCTTGTAGTCTTACAATTTTATAGCTGTTGTTTCTTGAAACTAAAAGTCCAGTTTCTTCATTATATAAAATACAATATTCCTGGTTTTCTAACCTTGTTTTAAAACTTTTATATGAATATGAACTTGATATTGCAGCATCTATATCTTTCTTTACTAATTGCATATATGGATTATTTTTAGCATACAACTTGTAATAACCTTTGTATTTCCATGGAGTTGATAAAACATTTAATCCATTCTCTTTGCATATAAAATCAGATGTTATTCTTATAAAATCTTTAGTTTCTCTATTACTATAAAACTTATTTCCACTTTTAAATGAAACAGAATTTACAACTATGTGATTATGAACATTATCGGTATTCAAGTGAGTAGCAACTACAAATTCATAATCATCTCCAAATATTTCTTTTGCATATTGTAATCCAAGTTCATGACATTTCTCTGGAGATACTTCTTTACCTTCAAAAGATTGTATCAAGTGATATGATATAGTACCACCTTCTTTATTAAATCTTTTCTTTGTATCTTGCATTTGCTGAATTGCAGTATTAGGATTACAATTTACTCCTGATACATACATCATTTTTTCAGTTTTTTCGCCATTCATAATATATTTAATTATTGTATCTAGTCTTGTTTTTCTTGATAAAAATTTAGTTACTGCCATAAATTCTCCTATTCTTTTTTAGTAGGTGTAAGATAAAACTTTTGTAAATCATCAACCATATTATTAACTTTATTAGCAAGTGGGTAATATTTATTATCATCTACATATTGATAACTATTGGCTACTCTTGCTAATTGATTTATATTTACTGCTACACCTCTCAAATCATTTAATATTTTATAAAAGTTTTCATCAGGTTTTTCTTTAATTTCTGTGTTGTTAATTAAAAGTCTAAAAAAAGCAGATTCTGATATACCTGCTTTCATACATTTATTTTTTAATAATTCGTTTTCCTTACTATTAAGCCATAATTGTTTTTTTATTGATCTATTTCTCATAAATCTCATCTCCAATCTTTAATATTTTTTTGTAAAACTTTCTTAAAGTTTTGTATAAAGCACAAATTTTTTAATTTGTACTTTTGAATGTGTGCGGTAGTACAAATTCATGGCTTGCTTTATACAAAAAAATCACAGTTTTACTACCACTTAATTTTGATATAATTTAAGTAAAAAGCCCAGAAAAAAGAGCTAGATTTTATTCTAACTCTCTCAAAATTTATAATGTTAATAAATTACTTTTTTAAATAGTAATATACCAAGCATAAATCTTTAAATCCAAATTTTTTATACATTTTATTTGGATAAAAACCTTGTTCTGTTTGTAAATAAGCTGTACTAATATTTTTAGATTTACACATTTGTAATTGTTGCTTTAATACTTCTTTTCCAATTCCTTTATTTCTATAATCTTTCTTTATTGCTAAACTATAAATTCCATAAACTTTATTATTATAGACACTTTGTGTTGTTCCAACAACTTCGTTATCAACTTTTATATAATAGAATTCGTTTTTTATGTCACTATATAAATCTTTATAATTCATATAACCTTGTCTATATCCTTCATCTAAATCTCCATAAGGATCATCTTCATCATCAGTTTGGTAACATCCCATTACACAATTAGCATATTCTTTCATATCTGTTGCCAGTTCCAATGTTACATTTAATTCACAATTTGTAGTTATATTATCTAATTTTGAAAAGTCATCATAAATTTGCCATGCCTCAGTTGAAACTAACTCATATTTATCTTTTTCAAAATATTCTTGTCTTTTATTATAGAGTTCTTTCATAAATGGAATCAAATATACTGCGGTAGTTCTATTTATTTCACCAAAAATTTTATCTGCTTCATTTATAATATTTTCAAATTCTTGTTTATCCTTAACATCAAAATTTGAAATAAAATTACTATAACAGTCTTTTATATTTTTATTATAAGTAATCTCACAATTATTTTTACGAATAACATTAAAGTCCAATCCCTCAAATGCTTTAATATGCAAATCATATATATCTTTAACTAATTCTAAATCCATTTTTCCATCCCTTTCCTTGTAAAATCTATATTTATTCTCTAGTATAATTATCTCCACAGATTTCTAATAAATTTCCCTCTGGATCTTTTATTGTAAAATAATAATATGGCTCTGTAATATTAACATACATTATTTCTGAAATTTCTCCGATATTTAAGTCTTTTATTCTTGAATATTCTGTACTTAAATTATCTGTATAAAAGTTTAAAGTAATAATATTATTAACTTTTCTTTCTTGTTCTTTATTAAAATCTTTTATATAAGCATCATTATAATTTACATTATTTTTACTATTTATTTTTTCTTCATCAAATTCTCTATTATAAATTGATAATTTATTTCCACATTCAAATTCTACCCATCTGTCTTTAGTATAAATGTTAGGTTTAATCTGTAATATCTTCTCATAAAAAGATACTACTTCATTAAATTTATTTGTTTCTATATAAGTACAACATAATTCCATAACTTATCTCCCTTGCTTGGTTATTTATATGAGCATTATATCATACTTTTTTAATTAAATATATATTATCTCACTAAAAACAATTTCTTCAGCTCTATTTTTATAGTTATTCATCATTTGTACCCACTCTAATTGATTTTTAGCTTTTAGTTCTTCGTTAATATTGTCTTGTTTTGCAAATTTCTTTATAAGTATATCGACTCTTGCTTTAGCAGTTTCTTGTACTTCTTTTAAGTGTTTATTTAGAGTTTTATTCATAAACATTATTATATAGTCAGCTTTTTTATGCCTTTTTAAATAATTTAATCTTAGTAATCCATATTTATTTAATATCACTTTTTCTTCAGCTTCTAGTACAAGATTAGGAAGATAATAATCTCCAACTAGGTTATATTCAATTCCTGTTCTCTTGTCTATAAAACTTTCTTTTAAATTTTCTTTTTCATCATATCTTTCATCCATTTTTAAAATCCTCCTTTAATCAATTAAATTAGCATATAAGCTATTTAAAAACTCTTCACTATAATGTCTTTCATTTTCATAGTGCCAAGAACTCTTTTTAGTTTTATTAGTATATTTATTATTATCTGTATAGTTAGGTCGTAAATTTTCCGATTCATGAGTCGTAAAATTTTCTGGTTGTGAATCGTAATTTTTACGATTCAAATTATCAAACTTGACATCATGTATCATTTGAGCAGGATATAGCAGTTTGGGCTTTGCTTTTCCTTGACTCTTTTCCAATAGTAATTTAGCATCTACTAATTCTTTAAATACCTTTGTACAAGTTTTATCAGAAATATGCAATAATTTTTGTATTTCTTTTCTAGTAAAAATTAAATACACATTTCCGTTTTTATCTATCCAATTATTTTTTATAGATAGTGTTAATCGGTCTAACAATATACCATAAAGCAATATTGCAGCTGGAGATAGAGAAGTATATCTTTCATTGACAAAAAGCTCCTTTGGTATCATATAAAACTTATATTGGTAAATTTCCTTTTGATTTATAAACTTAAATTCTTTTTCCATATTTTGTCCTTTCTGAACTTAATATGAAATAAAGGTTAAAATTTGGAACTTTAATTTGGAACGAAACTTGGTTATTTTTGAGAAACTGATAGAAATTTCAGAAAAAGAAAAACACCTATCAAAGTATCTTGATAAGTGCTTTTT
Source organism: uncultured Clostridia bacterium (assembly GCA_948664205.1). GTDB lineage: Bacteria > Bacillota > Clostridia > TANB77 > CAG-508 > UMGS1663. The sequence continues at coordinate 11,226 of CAPNDH010000005.1, forward strand.
AATGATTTTCTATTTTTTATGATTTCTCTTAATTTCTATAGAAAATCGTAAGTGCTTGGTGCAGATGGCCGGAATCGAACCGGCACGAAGTTTAACCTTCGCAGGATTTTAAGTCCTGTGCGTCTGCCAGTTCCGCCACATCTGCATTTATACTGGCATTTTGTCTTACGACAAGTGTAATTATAATATGGAAATATGAAGTTTGTCAATACTTTTTTGCAAAAAATAATAATTATGATCAATTTTTTTTGATATTTTGTCTTTATCAAATAAAATTAATAGCCTTAAACCAATATTTTAAAAATTTTATTAATAGATGTTTGATTATTAATAATTATGAAGGGATTCTAATATAAATATTTTATAAAAAGTACATAATTATATAAAATAAAGAAAATAATATTTACAAAAAAGAAAAAATATTATAGAATAATACAAACATATGTTTATAAATTAAAATTTATGTTATAAGTTGAATTTTATAGAAAGGAAAAATATACCAAAAATTGTAAAAAAACCGCATAGAATGCAAAATTAGTAGTAGAAAAAAATTAAAAGTAGTAGTATTTTTTGATAATTCCGCCATAGCGGATAGGTTCTGTGTTTAAATGAAATAAAATATATCTAAGCTTTGGTGAGGGGTAATGCGTATAGAAATTTTATTAAAACAAGTCAGACAAGAAAAAAATATAACTTTAAATAGGTTATCAGAGAAGAGTGGTGTATCTACAACACATATAAATGATATAGAAAACAATATAAAAAGTCCTAGTTTATTTGTAATGGTTAGATTATCAAAGGCTTTAGATGTAGAAATTACGGAGTTATATAAAGTACAATGGTAGAATATGAATTAAAAAACAAATTGAAAAACGAATTGAAAAATACTATAAAAAGGTATGGGATAGATTATAAAAAAAACTATAAAATTTGTAAAATATTATCTATTGAAAATGACAAAAAATATAATAATAAAGCACTTCAAAATTATTATTTACATAGCATAATAACTTTAACTGAATATATGAAATTAAATGAAAAAAATCCTAGTGAATACAAATGGAATAAATATGCAATAAAAAATAGATGTTTATCAAGTAAAACTATTGGATATATGTATGAAGATGGTTTTAATAGCCTATGTAGAGAAATTAGAAAAGAATTAAATAAGAAATTTCTTCTTTGAAATTGAGAAGATGGTTATGAAGAATTAGATTTTCTTATGTGGCTTTGCCATTTAGAAAATTTTATTCTTTTTTTTCTATTATGTATAGACTTTTAAATAAATATATTTTAAAATAAAGTCATGTAATAATATGAATAATTAAGAGAGGAAAGAAATGATTATAGAGAGAATAATATTTAATGTTGTAGCATTTGCTTTATTTGTAATTATATTTTTAAAAATGATTTATAGAAATGATACTAACTATACATATATTTTAACCGCGCAAGCTATTCGGAATTGCAATAGGATTTATAGGTCTAATTTTTAGAATAAATTTACCAATTATAATAATATTATTTACATATATAATATCTATATTAATACCATTAGCAATAATAATATTTGAAAAAAAAGGAATATATTTTTCAGAAATTATAGCATTTAATATGGCAAATATATATTTGAAAAATGGAGAAATAGAAAAAGCAAAGCAATTGTTAATAAAAAAGTTAGAAAAGTATCCACATAGTCACTACCTACATAAAAAATTAGCAGAAATTTGTGAACAGTTAGGAGAAATAGATATTGCTATAGATGAATATATAAAAGCAAGTGATATAAATAAAGAAGATTATAATTTAACCATGCAAGTAGCAAAGTTAATTAGTACCACTAATAGAAATAATGAAGCTATAAGAATACTAAATGATTTATTAAAAAGAAAACCAGATTACTATGAAGCATCTTGTTTACTTGGAGATATATTATATGATCAAGAAAATTACAAAGAAGCAATAAATGTATATATGTCAGCTCTTGCATATCACCCTGAACAATACGATTTATATTATAATATAGGAATGATGTTTACTAGGTTAAACGATTTTCAAAGTGCAAAAGAATACTATGATAAAGCAGCAAAACTCAATTCATTATTATATAGAGCGAAATTTGATTTAGCACAAATTTCTTTATTATATAATGAAATAGAAGAAGCAGAGAAATATCTTGAAGAATGTATTAATGATGAAGAATTATCAGATGAAGTATATTATTATTTAGCATATATTTATATGATGAAACGAGATAAAGAAAAAGCAATACAATACTTAAATATAGCAGTAGAAGAAAATGAAGAATTATATAAAAGAGCATGCAAAGAAGACATATTCAGACCAATTATTAGCAAAATTAATAAACCAACAAACACAGCAAAACATAGAAACAAAAATAAAATTACAGTAAAAGAACTTGCAACAATGAAACATTTAAGAAAAACAAACGAGGTTGTAGCTAACTTAAGTAAAAGAGACATTAGTACAATACAAGAACTAAAAAGAAAACAAATGGAAAAAGAGAGAGAATAATAAATAGTGTAAATAAATATAATTAAAAAGTAACTATAATAAAATAAAATTGTAGGGGCGAGCATAGCTCGTCCGAGTGGCACCGCCACTCTTGAACCTAATTTATAAAAAATAGGAAAAAGAGGTATGATAAACGAAAAAAGAACCATTACTTAAATACAAATAATCCAACTTCCAACATCCAACCTCCAACTTCCAAAAAAAAGAAAGAAGGAAATAAAATGACAATAATTCAAGCGTTAATATTAGGAGTAATACAAGGGTTAACAGAGCTTTTACCAATATCAAGCTCAGCACATTTAGCCATAATACCATGGATGTTTGGATGGACTAATTCAGATATGTTTAGAATAAGCTTTGAAGGTTTTGATGTAGCACTCCATTTTGGAACACTTTTAGCAATTGTTATATTTTTCTTTAAAGATTGGCTAAAGCTAATAGAAGGAGGATATAAGCAAGTTGTTAAAAAAGAAAAAACATTTGAAGGAAAAATGTTTTGGTATTTAGTTATAGCAACAATTCCCGGTGGGATTATAGGTTTTATATTAGACAAATTTGCAGGAAATATACTAGAAACTCCTATAATTATTGCTATCGCACTAATTGCAATGGGAATTATTTTATACATAGTAGATAAAAAAGCAAAGTCAAATATAAAATATGAGAATATGACATTTAAACAAACATTCCTAATAGGATTTTCACAATGTTTAGCATTTATTCCAGGAGTTTCAAGATCAGGAATAACAATGACTACAGGAAGACTTATGGGAATTGAAAGAGAATCTGTAGCAAAATACTCATTTCTTTTATCTACACCAATTGTATTTGCAGCAACAGTACTTAAATTTAAAGACTTTGTATTTAATATACCATTTTTTATTGGAGTATTTGTAAGCTTTTTAGTAGGAATTTTCGTAATTAAATTCTTACTTGAATATCTAAAAAAAGGAAGTTTCAAAATTTTTGCAATATACAGAGTTATATTTGGAATAATAATTATAGCAAAATGTATAATAGGATAGAAAAAACAAAACATAGTAGGAAGTGCTACTTCCTACTATGTTTTGTTTTTTATAAAGATACGCTATTTTAAGTTAAAAACATTTAACACATATGTTAAAATCAATGCTTTGAAATTTATGTCGAATTTTGTAAAAAAACATAAAATAAAAATATTACAGTTATTTAACATTTGCATTACAACTATATTAAAAACCTTGACTTTTCGCTAAAAAACGATATTATTATAGCATAATATATTATTGTGCTATAAATGTGACAAAATATATTATTAAATAAAAAATAAAGTATTTTTTTATCAAAAAAAGTAAAAAATAATAATGTATTTATCTAATTTAAAAACTACAAATTTTAAATTAGATAGTTAAAAAACAAAAAGAACAAAGGAGATAAAATGTCAAGTTGCTTGGGTTTATATATACAAAATAACTTAATAAAATATGCAAAAGTAACTAAAGAACGTGATAACTTAAAAGTAGAAGCTTTTGGTGTAAAATTTTATGATAATATAAATGAAGCAATTAATCAAATTGTTTCTGAAACATATAGTTACAAAACACCAATTAGTACAAACTTGTCAGAAGAAAGTTATAATTACTTCTATTTATTTAGTTTACTTAACAAAAACGACCTAAAAAAATCAATTGACACAGAATTTGATTCTTTTTGTTATGAAAAAGGCTACAATAGAAATGCATTAGAAACTAGATATGCATTAGTACCAGACATACAAGACAAACAAAAAATAAAGGTCATCCATATATCTAGCAATAAAATTGAAATTAATCAAAAAATGCAGGAATTAGAGAAAAACACAGTAAGCACTATTTCTCCTCTTCCAATAGCAATAACAAACATAGCAGATATAAAAGAAAAAGAAAATGCAATTATTTTAAATATAGAAGAAAAAACAACAGTTACTACTATAATTGATCAAAAAATATACAATATAGATAAACTAGAAGAAGGCACAGAAACTATATTAAATAGTATAAGCCAAAAAGAAAATTCATATTCAAAAGCATATGAAATATGCAAAAATACAACTATATATACAATGGAAGGTAAAGACTTAATACAAGAAGAGAACTTATATTTAGAAGATATAATGCCAACATTATATAGTATAGTTCAATCGGTAAGAAATATAGCAGATAATTCAGTAGAGAAGATATCTAAAATATATATTACAGGAACAGGCTCAATGATAAATAATGTAGACTTATACTTCCAAGAATATTTCCCAGAGTGCAAATGTGAAATATTAAAACCATATTTTATACCTGAAACAGTAAAAATAAATATGAAGGACTATATAGAAGTAAATTCAGCAATAGCATTAGGAATGCAAGGTTTAGGATATGGAATAAAAACACTTAACTTTAAAAAGCCATCAATAACAGACAAATTACCTGATTGGATGAAAATTGAAATAGGCGGAAAGAAAGAAGAAGGTAAAAAAGGCAAAAAAATAAACTTAGGTCAAATGAACTTTTCATTTGACCTAAAAGGAGAATTTGATAATATTGAAAAATGGCTTATGAGAACTTTATCTGGAGTATTAGCATTTGTAATAATATATAGTGGTTTTGCACTATTTTTAAAAGGTCAAACAGATAAAAAACTAAAAGAAGTAGCAGATGTTACTGGGCACACTATAGAACAAATAAAACTAGTAGAAAAAGATATTGAAGCTGTAAATAACAGGACAACGAAATATGAAGAGGTTTTAAGAAATTTAGAAGAATATAAAAATGAAACTAGCGAAAATAGAAAAATAAAAGATTCAATTCCAAATTTTTTAACAGCCTTAATGACGATGCCACAAGGTGTAACTGTAACTTCAATTACAAATACAACAGGTTATACAATAAGAATAGAAGCTCAATCAAAAGAGTACTCTCAATTAGGTTATCTAATTGCGAATTTAAAGACAAAAAATATACTATATAATGTTACTTCATCTTCAGGAGTAAAACAAAACGATATTATAAAAGTAGTTATAGAGGGAAGTTTATTCCCAGAATAAAATTTAAAAAGAGGAAAAAATATGAGAAAAATACTATTGTCAATAATAATTGTATTATTACTTGTTATAACATATTTTTCTTTATTCAAAGGAATAGAAATAGGCAAATTTAAAATATCTAGTATAAAACAAATAGATGAAAACAGCAAATTACTTGAAGCAAAAACAACGGAAGCTAATAATTATATAGATATAGAATATCCTAAGAAGAGAGAAGAATTAAATCAAGCAAGTGACAAAATGATAGAGGCAGAAGCAAGGTATATGGCTGAAACAAATGCAAGTAGTGATTCTGAAATACAAAGTGCATTAGAAAGAGAAAGTTTTGATATAGAAAAATTATGGACAAAACTTGGAAATTATGCTAAATCAGAAGAAGTAAATTTAAAACTTGAATTAAAAAGTAGTTCTTCAGGAAGTACAGAGACAAAAGATTTGTCATTTACAGTAAACGGTAGTTATGTAGGAATAACAAACTTTCTTTATAATATAGAAGATGACGATCAACTAAAATTCAGAATATACAATTATAAAATGCTTCCATATCAAAATGGAATATTACAAGCGACATTTATAGTTAGAGATGTTAGAATAACCTCAACATCACTAAATGAGGCATTACCAAGTTCTAGCGGTTCAACTACAAATGAAAATACAGATACTCAAAATACAGCTAAAGAGTAAAAAAGCAAAAATATAAAGGAGTAAAACCAATATGGTTAAATCAGTTTTAAAAGAAATTATAATTACATTATTACTATGTATAGCTATTTTATTAATACTAGGGATTATATTTTATGATTATAATCCACTATCAAAAATAGTACCAAATAAAGTGGCATATGAAACACCAGAAGAAATAAAAAATGAAATAGAAGAAAGTGAAGTAAAAGATGTTCTTGAAGGTGGAGTAAATATAGTATATAGTATTGATGGTTTAGATTTAAATATAGATAAAAAGAACAATAGTTATGTTCCGGGAAAGGTAGATCCATTTGCTGAAATTTCACAAGAGCCAGCAACAAATACAAATGGAAAACCTACTTCAGGAAATGTAACTACAAATACTAATAAAAATCCAGATTCAACAGGAACATTCTTAAATAATACTGGAAGAAAATAATTAATTTAGGTTATATTTATATAATAAATATATACAAAAGAATAATTTAAGTAAGGAGGAATTATTAATATGAAACAACAAAAAGGTATTACTTTAATAGCATTAGTAATCACAATTGTAGTTTTAATAATCTTAGCAGGAGTTGCAATATCATTAACATTAAGTGATAATGGTATATTTAAAAGAGCTACAGAAGCAAGAGACAAATACACAAATGCATCTAAAGCAGAAGAAGAAATGGTAAATAGCATTGATAAAGTAGTTAATGACCAAGTAAATGGAATGAATTTATAATTTAAAAATATCATTTTAATAATATTATTAAAACTAAATATAAGGTTATCTAAAAATGTATTTAGGTAACCTTTATTTATAATATAGGAGAATAATGGAAACAACAATTTTTTATATATTAATATTTATAATAGGAACATTATTTGGAAGTTTTTCAACACTTGCAGTATATAGGTTACCACTACATAAAGACATAACTCATGAGCGTTCTTTTTGTCCAAAATGTAACCACAAATTATCTTTTTGGGATATGATACCAATATTAAGTTATATATTATTAGGTGGAAAATGTAGATATTGCAAAGAAAAAATAAGAATAAGATATTTATTACTAGAAATATTTACAGGATTAGTATTTCTATTATTTGCCGTATCTTTAAATATAAATTTAATACATATAGAAATAAGTAAATTAGTATATTTGATATTTGGAATATTATACATTTCAGGTTTAATAATAATAGCAGGAATAGATAAAGAAAATAAAAAAATATCAAAAGGTGTACTTGCGTATGAAATAGTAGTATTATCAATGTATATGATTTATCTATATATAGTAGAGAAAGCTAATATATATAGATATGTTATATATTTATTTGTAATACTTATTTTATTATTAATAGATACAATAAAATTGAAAAGGTTAAAAATAGATAGTTACTTAATACAAATTATTATACTATGCATAGTACAAGCTGTATTTACATATAGCTATGGCTTTGTAATAACAACTATAATGGTATTATTTACAATTTCAATAGAAATAGTAATAAGGAAAATATTTAGAAAAGATAAAGAATATTTAGCTAAATTACCAATAGCATATTATTTGTGTATTACAAACATAGTATCAATAATTATTATAAATATGTTAGCATGCAGAATATTAATTTTTTAAAATAATAAAAATAATTATTTTAAATCGTAGGGGCTAAATCGGTAAGGAATACCTGTTAGGAATACCGAATTTCGCCCAATAAAAGATAAAGAAGGCGGAAATAAAATTAATCACATTGATAAAATTAACGTGATTGTAGGGGCGGCTATTAGCTGTCCGTGCTTCGAAGGAATTACTCAAATGAATAGTGAATAATGAATAGTGAATAGTACAAAACCCAAAGGGTTTTGAGGAGGGAAAATGCGAGGAATAAAATCAAATAAAGGTGCAACAATAACGGATGTTGTAACGGGTGTGCTAATATTAGTAATGTTTACGGGAATTTTAACAACAAGTTTTTATAATATATATAAGCATAATGTTTTAATAAAATACAATTCACAAGCAGTAGACTATACAATAAAAATATTAGAATATACTGATAGAATAAAATATGAAGAAGTTACAAATGATTTAAATACTATAATAAAAGAAAAATTTAGTATTAAAGATAATTTTGATGTTAAATTAGAAGTACAAAATTATAATAAAGAAGATGAACAAAAAGAAGATATTATTAAAATTGTTAAAGTAACAGTAAATTATAAAGCTGTTGGAGAAGAACATCAGTATTCAGTACAAAAGTTGAAAATAAAAGAAAGGTAAGGATTAAAAAAGTGAAATCAGAAAAAGGTATTACTTTAACTTATTTAATTATATATGTTGTTTTATTAATATTAGTAGTTAGCACTCTATCAATAGTAAGTACACATTTTTACTCTAATACAAAATATTTAATGGATAATGGAAAATATGTATCTGAGTTCGATAAATTTAATATGTACTTTATAGAAGACGTTAAAAATAATAAAGAAACATATAGTGTAGATAGCAATAAAATAGTATTTGAAGATGGAACAATATATACGTATTCAGAAAAATCTATATATAGAAATAAAGTAGAATTATGTCGAAATATAGAAAGTTGCATATTCTCTAAATTAGAAGAAACAGATGATAATAATTTTACTAAAAAAATAATAAATGTAAAATTGTCAACAGCAGGAGAAAATAAATTTGAAACAGAAATCAATTATGTACTAAAGTATTGGTAATATGTAATTTTTGGTAAAAGCCAAAAACTGTACAAATCTAATAAAAAATATAGTATAATTAACTTATAGTGGTGGCTATTTGCCATTTATTATGAACAAAAGAGGAGGAAATAAAATATGTCATCAAAACAACCAATAGGAATAGAACTTGCAAAAAGAAATCTAATAACAGAAAAAGATATAGAGAGAGCATTAGATTACAAAAAAAATCATCCAAGCAAAAAACTAGGAGATATAATTAATATATTAAATATATGTGATTCTGAAGAGCTTATTAAAGCAATTGGAGAAATATTAGAAGAAAAAGCAATTTTATTAAAAACATCAGATATAAAAATAGATATACAAGATTATATATCTTTAGACATAATGAAAAGAAATAAAGCAATACCATTTGATGAAGAAGCAGGCCATGTAAAAGTATGCTTTGCAGATACTTCAAATAAAAGAGCAATAGAAACAATACGATTATTACTATTAAATAAAGGCTTAATAATGGATAAATATATCACATTTGAGACAAATATAGAAAAAATATTAACAGAAATAGAAGGCTTAGCATCAGGAACAATTAACCCAAATGCAGATATAACAGGTTTAGTAGATAGTATAATAAAAACAGCAATAGAAAAAAGAGCAAGTGATATTCACTTTGAGCCAATGCAAGATAAATTAAGAATAAGATACAGAATAGATGGTGAGCTTGTTACAGCAATAATGCTTGATAATGATAAGCAAACACAAATAATAGGAAGGCTAAAAGCAATATCTAATATGCACCAAGAAAAGCAAGAAGCTCAAGATGGTAGAATTTTAATATATCCAGAATATAATATACGTGTTTCATCACAAAAAAATGTATATGGAGAAAAATTTGTTTTAAGGCTATTAAAGAAAAATGCAGGAATAAAGAAAATATATGACTTAGGATTTCCAAAAGACGAAAAGCTTGTAAAGCAAAGCTTTGATAAAAGAAATAGTATAACAATAATAGCAGCACCAACAGGAGCTGGTAAAACAACTACATTATATAGTATTATAGATTTCTTAAATAGACCAGAAATAAATATAACAACAATAGAAGACCCAGTTGAAATAAGAATAGATGGATTAAATCAAGTAGAAATTGATTCTAAAATATCATTTTCAGATTCATTAAGAACTGTTTTAAGACAAGACCCAGATATAGTACTTGTAGGAGAAATAAGAGATAGAGAAACAGCAGAAATAGCAATGCAAGCAGGACAAACAGGACATTACGTATTATCAACAATACATACCATTGATAGTATAGAAGTAATTACAAGGCTTAGAAAAATGGGAATATCAAACTATGATATTTCGAGTACACTAGCATCAACAGTATCACAAAGACTAGTTAGAAAAGTATGCCCACATTGTAAAATAGAAAGAGAATTTACAGCTGAAGAAAAACAAATAATGACTGAATTAGCACAAAAATATGATATAAAATTAGACTTTACAGGAAAGAAAACATTTGACACACCAGGATGTGAACATTGTAATCATACAGGGTATTATGACAGAATTGCAGTATTTGAAGTATTACCAATAGACGATAAAATAAGAGAACTAATAGTAAATAATGCATCTAGTATGGAAATAAGAAATGAAGCACTAAAAGGTGAATATAAGCCTTTATTAGTAGATGGATTATATAAAGTATTAGAAGGAATAACAACATTAAAAGAATTAAACAATCAATTAGTAATATTCTAAAATATAGAGATTAAAAATAACCCACCTTATGCATTTGTATATATTAAAATAAAAATCGAACCCTCCAACACAAGGGGTATTCAACTGCCGTGGGTGGGCTGTCGGGATTCAATTTTGATTTTAATATATACAAACACATAAGGTTACTCTACAAAAACAAAATGCTACTATCTTAAAATATTTTAACACTAAAATATGACGTAGGGGCTAAATCGGTAAGGAATACCTATTAGGAATACCGAATTTCGCCCGCCCTTCGAAGAAATTACCAAAATGAATAATGAATAGTGAATAATGAATAATGAATAATACAAAACCCTTCGGGCTTTGAAAGGAGAAAAGAAACCAATGATAAACATTGATGAAGTATTAAAAAAGGCTAAAGAAATAGATGCATCAGATGTACACCTAGTATGCGGTTTAAAGCCAATGCTTAGAATTTCAAGAGAATTAAAACCAATAGAGGAAATGGATGTATTAGAAGAAGATAATATGTACGAAATATATGATTATTTTGTAAGAGGAAACTTAGATAAAGACGCTGTATTTAGAGAAACAAAAAAATTAGATACCTCTTATGAATTTGAAGACATACGTTTAAGGGTAAATATATCATATTCAAATGAAATACCTACATGTACACTAAGACTTATAAAAAGCACTCTTCCAAAATATGAAGAATTAGGAGTTCCAGACATAGTAAGGAGAATGACATATCAACCTCAAGGTTTAATGTTAGTAACAGGAAAAACAAACTCTGGAAAAACAACAACTCTTAATGCATTAATAGATGATATTAATGAAAATCAAAACAAAAAAATTCTAACATTAGAAAGTCCAGTTGAATATAAACATACCTCAAAAAAATCAATGATAGTACAAAAAGAAATAGGAAGAGGTAGAGACTGTTTGTGTTACAGTGATGGTGTTAAAAACTCACTAAGAGAAGACTGTGATATTATAGTAGTAGGAGAGATACGTGACAGAGAAACAATGGATGCAGCAATAGATACTGCAGAGTCAGGACATTTAGTAATAGGAACACTTCATACAAAATCATGTGCAGAAACCCTAGATAGATTAATAAATTTCTATGACATATCAGACCAATCACAAATAAAATACTTAATGTCAACATTATTAAAACTAGTAATTTCGCAAAGACTATTAAAAGGAAAAGATGGAAAACTAGTTTTAGTTCCAGAAGTAATGGTAGTAGATAACATAGTTTCTGGTATAATAAGAAAAGAAAAAATAAGTGTTTCAGAAATAGAAGATGCAATCCAAAGTAATTCAGAAAAAGGAAGTATAGGATTAATAAACTCCTTAGCACAATTATTTGTAGATGATAAAATTACACTAGAACAAGCAAAAGCACAAATAGAAGAAAAGAATTTGGAAATACTAAATAGAACAATAATGCAATTAAAAATAAAAAAAGGAAATAGGAATATATAAAGTGGAGGAAATAAACTATGCCAGAGTATGTATATAGGGCAGTAACTAAAAATGGCTTAATAGTAAAAAATAAAGTTGAAGAAGTTAGTAAACAAGCATTAATAAAAAAGCTTAAAGGCAACGAATTAATGCCTATTCAAATTGTGCAAGTTGGCTATATAGGTAAAATTGGTAAAAGTCAGAAAAAGCAAAAAAAGAATGTTACTAATATTGATGATATAATGAAAACAGCAAATACAACTAATATTTTCAACAAAAATTTAATGAAACAGCAATCAACAATAGAAAAAATAAACTTAGCATTAGCTGCCACAGAAAAAATAACACCAAGAGACTTAGTTATATTTACACAAAATTTCTATTTACTAAAAAAAGCAAACTTTAATAATATACATGCACTAAGTACAATAATACAAAGCACAGAAAACCTTTCATTTAAAGGAATACTAGAAGATATTTTAGCAGGAGTTCAAGCAGGAGACTATATGTATACAACAATGGAATATTATTCAAATGTATTTCCATATATATATATAAATATGATAAAAGTTGGAGAACTCTCAGGTTCGCTTGAAAATTCACTTCAGCAAGCAGTAAAATATTTAGATGACTCAGCAGATATAACAAAAAAAGTAAAAAAGATATTAATACCAAATATTTTACAATTTGCATTTATATTATTAGCATTAGTAGTAGGAACATTAGTAGCAGTTCCTTCAATACAAGGTGTATACGACCAAGTAGGAAGTACAGATAAAATTAACCCATTAACAATATGGTTCTTTAATTTCTTAAAAGGTTTTATGTCCTATTGGTATATACCAGTAACAATAATAGTAACAGCAGTAGTAGCAGTAATATTTTATATAAATACACCTAAAGGAAAATATAACTTCCACTATTTTAAATATACAATGCCAATATTCGGAAAATTAATATTTAGTTTAGATTTTTCAAGGTTTCTAAAGGCAATGTTATTAAACCTAAATAATGGAATGAGAATACAAGATTCATTAGACGTAAGTAAAAACGTAGTAAACAATTACGTATTTTTATCAATGGTAGAAACATCAATAAATAACATTTTGATAGGACAATCTTGGATAGACCCATTTGAAAAATCAGGTCTATGTTCATCAATGATAACAGAAATGTTAAAAATAGGTATGCAAACAGACTTACCAGAAATGATGCAAAAATTAGTACAATATATGGAAATAGATATAGACAATATATTAGATAAGATAATGAAAGTATTACCACAATTAGTATATTCAATAGTAGGAATAGTATTAATATTCTTCGTATTAGTAGTACTAGTGCCAATACTAGAAGTATATATGGGTAACTTCATGTTCTCAGCAGCAGGAATAGAATACTAAATAGTGAATAGTGAAGAATGAATAGTGAATAATGAATAATTTGAAATAGTTTAAAAATTATTCACGATTCACTATTTGTTTTATTATATACCGAAAATTGATTTAAAATAGTAGGGGCTAAATCGGTAAGGAATACCAAAGGGGAATACCGAATTTCGCCCAAAACCTGAGAATAATTTAAAAGAATTGTAGGGGCGAGCATCGCTCGTCCACACTTCGAAGAAAAGGCTTAAATGAAAAATGAATAATACAGAATTCTGAGATTTTTGAGGAGGAAAAAAACATGCAAATTGGAATTGATTTAGGTGGAAGCCATATAGCGGTTGGAATTATAAGTGAAAAAAATACTATAGTTGTAAAAAGAGAAAAAAATATAGAAAAAGTTAATACATCAGAAAATATAAAGCAATATATAGTAGATAATATAAAAATACTAATTTCTCAAGTATTAAAAGACGTAGGAGCACCAAGCTGTGTAATATCCAAAATAGGCATATCAGCTCCTGGAAGAATAAAGAATAATATCATATATGACATGTATAATTTAGGAATAAAAGAATTTGACTTAGTCAAAATATTATCAGAGCATTATGGAGTAGAAATAGTACTAAGAAATGATGCAAAATGTGCAGCATTAGTTGAAAAGAAAATAGGAAACTTGAAGGACTATGATGACTGTGTATTTTTATGCTTAGGAACAGGAATAGGGGGAGCAACCTTCATAAATGGAAGAATGTTAGAATACACTAAAGAATGGGGCTCAGAATATGGTCATATGATAATTAAAAAAGATGGTTTAGAATGTAAATGTGGAAACAAAGGATGTTTTGAAAAATATGCATCAATGCAAGCATTTAAAAATGGAATAATAAAATTATTAAGCTTAGACCCTAATATTTCATCAGAAAACATATTAAAAATTTTAACAAATAAAGTAAACGAAAAAAATCAAGAAGTAAATAAATATATTGATGAATATATAGAAAACTTAATTATAGGAATATCAAATATAGTAAATATATTATCGCCAGAAGCAATTTGTATAGGTGGAAGTTTTGTATATTATGAAGAAATATTATATACAAGATTATTAGAAAAAATGAATTTGAAAAAATTTAATGGAAATAAGCCAAAAATATTATTAGCGAAAATGAAAAATGATGCGGGAATGATAGGAAGTTGTTTATCATAAATTAAATAATTTTTAGGCAAAATTATAGTAATTTTGGGCATTTTATGGTATAATATTAAGGTATGAAAAAGAAAAATTTTAAGAGGTTTTTATATGTTTAATGAAGAAAATTATATAATTGAAAATGAAACAACTGATGCCACAAAAAAGCAAGAATATTGGAACACTGGTATTGGATTAAATAAAGTTGATAATTTAGAGCCTTCTAAATATTTATTAGATTTATCACAAAAGAATATCAATGGTGAACTAAAATATTATGAAGTAGAAAACTTATTAAAAACATATTATGAAACGCAAAATTATAACGATATAAATATTCAAAAAGAAAAAGAATGTGATTTAGTATCATTAAGAATAGCACAGCTTTTAGAAGATAAGAGTTTCGGTTTTAGTCCTATCACTTTAAAGAACATTCATAGATATTTATTTAAAGATATTTATGATTTTGCAGGTAATTACAGAGATTATAACATTTCTAAAAAAGAACCTGTTCTAAATGGTGAAACTGTAAAATATGTAAATTATCAAGATATAGAAAGTTATTTCGAATATGATTTTAAAGAAGAAAAGGATTTTGATTACTCAAAACTAAATAATGATGAATTGATAAAACATATTGCAAAATTCACTTCAAGTATTTGGCAAGTACATCCTTTTGGAGAAGGAAATACTAGAACAACTGCTGTATTTATTGAGAAGTACCTTAACAATATGGGATTTGATGTTAATAATGATATGTTTAAAGAATATAGCTTATATTTTAGAAATGCTTTAGTTAGAAGTAATTACGGAAATATTCCCAAAGGAATTTATCCTATATTTGATTATTTAATAATGTTTTTTGAAAATCTATTACAAAATAAAAACAATGAATTAGAAAATAGCGAACTATATGCAAAAGAACTATTTGAAAATAATAATTAAAAGGTGAAAATTAATAAAATACTATAAAAAAGGTCTTTTTCTATATTCTTAGGAAAGTCATACGCGATAGCAGTGAGTTTCCTTAGAAGATAGTTATGGAAGAATTAGATTTTCTTATGTGGCTTTGCCACTTAGAAAATTTTATTCTTGCTTTTAGTAGAAAAAGGACTTTTTTTATGATATAATTATAATAGATATGTAGTTTTAAAGGAGGAAATAATATGTTTGAAGGTAAATATGGTAAAGGATTAACTATTGGGCTAATAATAGGCATTATAGTAATAATAGGAATTATCGGTTTTTTTACATTTGATTATATAAGAAATTCAAAAATAAAAAGTGATGCTTCAGATGCAGTAGGAAGGTTTGAAGGAAATGTAGAAAATGAAAATAAAGAAAAACCAGAAACTAATACAATAGATGATGTAACTTTAAATATTCAAATAGAAAATATAATAACAAATACAGATGGAAGTTCAAATAATGGAGAAAAAATGTATAAAGGTTTCCCACAAGTAGGAACAATACAAATACCAAAAATAAACTTAGAATATCCAGTATTAAAAGATGCAAGTAAAGATGCAATAGAAGTATCAGTTGCAGTAAATGGAGGACCAGGTCTAAATAAAGTAGGAAATACAATAATAATAGGCCATAACTACAGAAATGGAACATTTTTCTCAAACAACAAAAACTTATCAGAAGGAGATAAAATATATATTACAGATGAATCAGGACAAAAGGTAGAATATACAATATATAGCATATTTACAACATCACCAGAAGACTCAGACTATATGGATAGAGATACTGGGGGTAAAAGAGAAGTAACTTTAGTAACATGTACAGACGATACAAAAAGTAGACTAATAATTTGTGCAAAAGCAGAGTAATAGTTGATATAAATTCAATTCTATTGTAGGGGCTAAATCGGTAAGGAATACCAGATAGGAATACCGAATTTCGCCCAAAACATAGTACAAAATTAAAAATAATTGTAGGGGCGGCTATTAGCCGTCCGCACTTCGAAGGAAAGACCTAAATGAATAATGAATAGTACAAGATTGCGGTTTAGTGTAGGGGGTTGCACTTTGGGCGATTCGATCTTTGAAGTAATTACTAAAATGAATTTAAAATGTATTATAAATATCGTGAAAGGAGCATGTAATGAATAAAGGAAGAAAATTTTTTTCAATATTATTAACAATTATAATAACAATAACAATTGCACTAATCAGTTTTCTAGCATATAAATATATATCAAATTACATACTTACAAAAGAAGCATCAGACATAGTTGATGAATTTGAAAATAGTATTATTACAGTAGCAATAGATGATGAAAATAACATAATTAATGAAGAAATACAAGCTCCAACAAATTCAAATACTTCAGGAAACAAAACTTCATCAAGAATAAAGCATAAAGGATATGATGTAATAGGAAGTATACAAATACCAAAAACAAAAGTAAAATATCCAATTGTAAATTCAGCAGAGCCAGCAGCTATGGATACAGCAATAGTAATGCTTTACGGCCCGGGGCTTAACGAAGAAGGAAACACAGTAATAGTAGGACATAATTATAGAAATGGCGGATTTTTTGGAAATAATAAAAAGTTAGAAAATGGTGATAAAATATATATAACAGATAGCAAACGGAAATAAAGTTGAATATACAGTTTATAATAAATATACTACAACAGATTCAGATTTTAGCTATGCTACAAGAAATACAGAAGGAAAAAGAGAAATATCATTATCAACATGTACATCAAATAGCTCTACAAGGCTTGTTATATGGGCTAAAGAAAATTAAAAAATAATTAAAATGTAAACTTAATATAGTTATACGGGAATAAGGCTATTGGCCTTTTTCTCATTTAAAAAATTACCATAAAATTTTTAAAAAAATATTGGAAAATGTTTTGACTTTTGCCAAAATTTGTAGTATAATATAACTGGTAGTTGAAAAAGAGAATCGAAACCTTTCTTAACTTAACTAATAAAAAATTTAGCAGTGAAAGGAGTGTCTTACATGTTCAATGTAGGTGATAAAATAGTATACCCAATGCATGGTGCAGGTACAATAGATGCAATAGAAGAAAAGGATATTTTAGGTCAAACACAAGCCTATTATATTATAAAAATGCCAGGTGAAGTAAAAGTAATGGTACCAACAGCCAAAGCAGAAGAAATTGGTGTTAGAAATATAATTAGTAAAGAAAACGCAGGAAAAGTATTAGAAATTTTAGAAGAAAACGAAACTGAAATGTCTAATAATTGGAATAAAAGATATAGAGATAATATGGAAAAAATGAAAAGTGGCGACATTTACGAAGTAGCAGATGTAGTAAGAAACCTTGCATTTAAACAAAAAGAAAAAGGTTTATCTACAGGTGAAAAGAAGATGCTTAATAATGCTAAGCAAATATTAGTAAGCGAGTTAGTTTTAGCAGAACATGCTTCACAAGAAGATGTTGAAAACTTGGTTGAAAATAAAATAACAATGTCATTCCAAGAATTTAAAGCACCAGTTCAAGAAACTGAAATAGGAAAAGATATAGTTAAGAAATTTATTCCATTTGATGGAACAACAAATGTATAAAATAAGCGCACAATATATAAAAGACGACTTTGTAAGTCGTCTTTTGTGACGCTATTTAGGATGTTTTTTTAATAGTGTCATCTGTTATATGCATAAAATTTAATTAAAATTTTAGGGGGGGGAGTGAGCATAGCTCGTCCGTTCTTCGAAGAAAATGCTTAAACAAATAGCGAATAATCAATAGTTAATAGTTAATAGTACAAATCTTTCAGATTTGATTTAGGGCAGAGCTATTTGCCATCCGTTATTCAAGAAAATTAAGCAAATACTCGGAAATCTGCTAAGCTATGCTTGTAGCTACAATGACACAAAAAAATTAAGGTGCTTTGACTAATTAAGAAGGATTTATGTATATTGTGTCGAATAATATAAATATGAAATAGAAAGGTAGATAGAATTAATGCGCTATAGTGATGAATTGATAGATGAAATCAGAAATAGAAATGACATAGTAGATGTAATATCACAATATGTAGTATTAAAAAGAAGTGGTAGAAACTTTTTTGGATTGTGTCCTTTCCATAAAGAAAAATCACCTTCTTTTTCTGTATCGCCAGATAAGCAAATATTTCATTGTTTTGGTTGTGGTGTTGGAGGAAATG
The DNA here is from genome assembly GCA_948664205.1 of uncultured Clostridia bacterium. Classification (GTDB taxonomy): domain Bacteria; phylum Bacillota; class Clostridia; order TANB77; family CAG-508; genus UMGS1663. The sequence continues at coordinate 30,131 of CAPNDH010000005.1, forward strand.
TATTTCATTTTGTAAGCAAAATTGAAAATATAAGTTTTAGAGAAGCATTAGAGATGTTAGCTGAAAAAGCTGGAGTAGAACTTCCAATATTAGAATCTGATACAGATAACAAACTTATTCAGTTAAAATCAAAAGTATATGAAATAAATAAATGTGCAGCAGAATTTTATCATGAAAACCTATATAAACCAAATGCAAAACCAGCACAAGAGTATGTTAGAAAAAGAAAAATGGATAATACTACATTAAAAAATTTTATGATAGGTTATTCAAATAATAGTTATAACGAACTATATAATATGCTTAAAGAAAAAGGTTTTACAGAAGAAGAAATATTAGCTTCAAGTTTAGTTAATAAAACTAAAGAAGGAAAGTTTATAGATCGTTTTCGTGGAAGACTAATGTTTCCAATTCAAGATGTTAGAAATAGAGTAATAGCTTTTGGTGGAAGAGTGCTAGATGACAGCAAACCTAAATATATAAACTCACCAGAAAATATTGTATATAGTAAAGGAAGACATCTATTTGGTTTAAATGTTGCAAAAAAATACGAAAATAAAATGAAAAAAATTATTATTGTAGAGGGCTATATGGATGCAATATCACTTCATCAAAGAGGAATACACAATGTAGTTGCATCACTTGGAACTGCAATGACAGACGCACAAGGGCATTTGCTTAGAAACAATAGTGAACAAGTTGTTATTGGTTATGACTCAGATGGAGCTGGACAGCTAGCTACCATGAGAGGTTTAGAAATACTTCAAAGTATGGGTTGTGATATTAGAATTCTACAAATAGAAGGAGCAAAAGACCCAGATGAATTTGTAGTAAAATATGGTCCAGAAAGATTTTTGAAACAAGTAGACAATGCAATTTCACTAGTTGAATATAAAGTAAAAGTGCTAAAAAGTAACTTGAATTTAGAGCAACCAAATGACAAAATAAAATTTTTAAAAGAAATTGCAAATGTATTATCAAAAATAGACAATAGCATAGAAAAAGAAGTGTATGCAGATAAAATATCAAAAGAATATAAAGTATCTAAAGAAGCAATCTATGCTGAAATAAATAAATTAGATAAATCTAATAACAAAGCAAATAAAATATTAGAAAAATCAAAACCAAGAGCAGAAATAAAAAAAGAAACTGTAACCAATGAACAAGTAGATAAAAGAGAAAAATTAGCTATATACTTATTAATTAATTATCCAAATGAAAGTTATCAAATAATTAGGAAAAACATAGATATTAATGACTTCGAAAGCGAAAAAAACAGAAATATTGTAAAAAAATTGTATGAAGAACTAGAAAAAGGAAACAGTAATATTAATAATGTTTTAGATTGGTTTGAAGATGAAGAAACAATTAATTATATTTCTTGGATTTTAGCATATGATTTTGAAATAACAGAAGTTAATAAATGTATAACAGATTTAATAAATATATACTCAAAACAAAATTTAATAAATCAAAGAAATGAAATAATAAAAGCATTAGAAAGAAATGACTTAAGTAAAGAAGAAAGTGAGCAATTAGGGGCTATGTTAAATGAAATAATAATTAAGCTTGCTAAAATGAAATAGGAGGGGTTATTTGTGAAAAAAAATGAAACTTCAGAAGAAATAATAGAAGAAAAAGCAAATAATAAAAATAAAAAGGATGTAGGGGCTAAATCAGTAAAAAATACTAAAGAACAAAGCCAAAATTCATCTGATAAAGATACAGAAAAAACTAAAAAAATAAAAGAGCCAGAAATAGAAGAAACAGTAAATAAAATAATGGAAAAGGCAAAATCAAAAGATGGTGGAATGACAATAGGAGAACTTGCTAACCAATTAGAAGATACTAATCCCGAACAATTAGATAAAGTTTTTGATGCCTTTGAAGAAATAGGTGTAGATTTACTACAAGAGGAATTAGATGAACCTGATATAGAGGATTTAAAAGAAGTAGAAGATATAAAACTAGAAGAAATAGACTTAAATGCAGGAATAGATGGAGTAAATGTTGAAGACCCTGTAAGAATGTATTTAAGAGAAATAGGTAAAATACCACTACTTAGCTATGAAGAAGAACTAGAACTTGCACAGAAAGTTTTAGAAGGTGACGAGTATGCAAAACAGAAACTTTCAGAATCTAACTTAAGATTAGTTGTAAGTATAGCTAAAAAATATGTTGGTAGAGGAATGCTATTTTTAGACTTAATTCAAGAAGGAAATATGGGGTTAATAAAAGCAGTAGAAAAATTTGACTATACAAAAGGTTTCAAATTTAGTACTTATGCTACATGGTGGATACGTCAAGCAATAACAAGAGCAATTGCAGATCAATCAAGAACTATAAGGGTACCAGTACACATGGTAGAAACAATAAATAAATTAATACGTACTTCAAGGCACTTATTACAACAATTAGGTAGAGAGCCAACCCAAGAAGAAATAGCAAAAGAAATGGAAATACCAGTTGAAAAAGTAATAGAAATACAAAAAATAGCACAAGACCCAGTATCATTAGAAACACCAATAGGAGAAGAAGATGATAGCCATTTAGGAGACTTTATTCAAGATGACGATAGCCCAGCACCACAAGATTCAGCAGCATATACACTTCTAAAAGAACAATTAGAAGAAGTAATGGGCACACTAACACAAAGAGAAGCAAAAGTATTAAAATTAAGGTTTGGACTAGAAGATGGAAAAGCACGTACACTAGAAGAAGTAGGAAGAGAATTCATGGTAACACGTGAAAGAATAAGACAAATAGAAGCAAAAGCCCTAAGAAAACTAAGACATCCATCACGTTCTAAAAAATTAAGAGATTATATGAATTAGAATAAAGAGGGACACTATTAAAATAATGTCCCTCTTTTCATATCATTTAATCTCCCGGGTGTAACATACTTATCCATGATAATTGACGGTTTGCAGCTTTTAAAGCTTTATGCTGTAAAATTAAACAAACAATGGCAATAAAAAGTGCGATACTAAGTAAAGCTATTATTATACAAAGTATAGTAACAGTATTCATATATTTTCCTCCTCTAAAATTATTTTTTGTGAGATATATAATAAAATGCACTTGGCATTAAAATAAGATTAATATACTGATATTATAGCACATAAAGTTAAAAAGTCAAGTAAAGCAATCTAGATAATAGTTGAAATTTATAAAGTTATTTAATTAAAAAAACGCATTAGAAAATGCGTTTTTTTAATTAATCTTTTTTAGATTTTTTACTATCTTTAACAACTTCAGTAATAGCACCTAAGCTTCCTAAGGCAGTTGTTGCGTCAAATGGAATAAATACTTTGTTTGCGTCTCCACTTGCTACTTCTTTTAATGCTTCTAAAGATTTTAATTGTACTAACTTATCGTTAGGGTTTGCTTTCATCATTGCATCATATACCATATGTATTTCTTCAGCTTTAGCTTCAGCAACTTTCTTAATAGCTTCAGCTTCACCAGTAGCTCTTCTTATTTTAGCTTCTTTATCAGCTTCTGCTTCTAATATAGCAGCTTCTTTTTTACCTTCAGCAAGTGTAATTGCAGATTGTCTTTCACCTTCAGCTTGTAAAATTAAAGCTCTTTTATTTCTTTCAGCATTCATTTGTTTTTCCATTGCATCTCTAATGTCAGCTGGTGGAGTAATGTCTTTAATTTCAACTCTATCAATTTTACATCCCCATTGATCAGTAGCTTCATCAAGTATTACTCTTAATTTATCATTAATAGCATCTCTTGAACTAAAAGTTTCATCTAAGTCCATTTTACCAACAATATCACGAATCGTAGTAATAGCTAGGTATTCAATACCTTTCTTTAAACTTTGAATTTCATAAACTGCTTTTGCAGGGTCTGTAATTTTATAGAAAACTACAGTATCTATTGTAATAGTAACATTATCTTTAGTAATAACACCTTGTGGTGGTATATCCATAGTTTGTTGTTTTAAACTTACAACACTACGAACATGGTCAATAAATGGAATAATTATTGTAAGACCAGCATCAGCTATTTTATGAAATTTACCAAGTCTTTCAATAATATAAACTTCAGATTGTTTAACAACCTTGATTGTTTTAAATGCAATTAATAATGTAATAGCAAGTAAAACGATTAAAACTATAAATCCTTCCATTAAAATATCCTCCTTTTTAATTTAGAAATCAGAATTCGGATGTCGGAGGTCAGAATACCTCTAATTTTGAATTTCTGACTTTTATTTTTTGGAGGTTGGAAGTTGGAGGTTGGAGGTTGGACTTTAAGGTAAATACTCCGAAGAATTTACCCTATATTCCAACTTCCAACTTCTAACTTCTAACTTCCATTAAATAACTATTTTGTAATTTTAGAATTAACGCTAATTGGCTCTACCACTGCCTTAACTCCATCTATTTTAATAATATTAACTTCTGCACCCTTTTCTATAACGGTATCATTTTCAGTTTTTGCAGACCATACTTCATTAGCAATTTTAATTTGGCCTACTCCAAGTGTATTATTAATATCTTGAACTACAAGTCCTTTTTTACCAATTATAGAATATGCATTAGTTTCCACTTTTTTATCTTTTCTAGTAAATCTATCTACAAGAGGTTTGGTTAAAAATAATAATATTACAGAAGAAACTAAAAATACAATAGCTTGAAGTAATATATTATCAGGGCAAAACAAACTAACAACCATACTAATAAGTGCACCTACACCAAACCAAAATACGAAAAAACCGAACAGTTGCCATTTCAATTACGAAGCACACTCCAGCAATTATAAGCCATACATACCACATAATAAACCTCCTTATTAAATTACTCACAATATAAGTATAGCATAAATTTGGAAAAAAAGAAATAGATTGACAAAAAAATATGCAATTAGTGATACATAAAAAATATATATGGTTACCGACTTTGGGGACTCATATATTGAATTCTATTTAATATAAAAAAATATATATAGAAAAACGAGAGCAAAGCTCTCGTTTTAGAAGAAAATGTGTTGTACTCCGTACCCAATGAAGTTTTCGATAGCCTTCACCTTCTCGCCATATTGAGCCTTTTCATCCGATGCTTCCAACATGGCATCCATGTCATGTGTATGCGGAATGATAGGACACTTACCTAAAACAGGTTCGAGTGAATCAAGAGATAAAGAACCGTTTTCTTTATACTCTTTGAAAGGTTTTTCCCCAAGACTAAAGAATAGGGATAACTCTTTCTTGCTTAAAACGCGAAAAATCTCATAGCTTTCATCACAGGTTACAACTCTTTTGCTGTCATTCATAAGTCTTTTCTCCTTTTCTTCATACAATAATGTTATAAGATAAATAAATTATAACATAAATTGACATAAAAATCAAATTTTACCCTTTAAAAATATGAAAAACTATGATAAAATAGAAAAAGCATAAAAAAGGAGAAAAATAAGAAATGAAAAAAGTAGCATTTTGCACACTAGGTTGTAAAGTAAATCAATACGAAACAAATGCAATGATAGAGCAATTTATAAAAAAAGGATATGAAATAGTAAATTTTGAAGAAAAGGCAGATATATATATTATAAACACTTGCACAGTAACAAACATGGCAGACAGAAAATCAAGGCAAATGTTAAGAAGAGTAAAAGAAATAAATAGTGAAGCCTTAGTAGTAGCATGTGGATGTTATGCACAAGTAGCAAAAGAAGAACTAGAAAAAATTCCAGAAATAGACCTAATATATGGAACAAACGAGAAAAACAAAATAGCAAACTACATAGAAGAATATATAAAAAATGATGCAAAAGGGACAGATGACGCAAAAGAAAACGTCCCTAATGCGTCAGTTACAGACGTAATGTACCAAAAAGAGTTTTTAGACTTTGGTACAACCCTATACACAGAAAAAACAAGAGCTGTTATAAAAGTTCAAGATGGTTGTGACAGATTTTGTAGTTACTGCATAATTCCTTATGCAAGAGGTCATGTAAGAAGTAGAAAGCCAGAAAGTGTTATAGAAGAAATAAAAAAAATAGCAAAAGAAGGAATAAAAGAAGTAGTTATAACAGGAATACATGTGGCTTCTTATGGAAAAGATTTTAAAGAAGATATAGGACTAATTGATTTGCTAGAAAAAGTAAATGAAGTAGAAGGAATAGAAAGAATACGTTTAGGTTCAATAGAGCCAACAATAATAACTGAAGAATTTTTAGAAAGATTAACAAAACTAGAAAAAATATGTGACCATTTCCACTTATCACTTCAAAGCGGATGTGATGAAACTTTAAAAAGAATGAATAGAAGATATACAACTGAAGAATTTAGAAAAAGTACTAATCTTCTAAAAAAGGCATATCCAAATGCAAGTTTAACAACTGATATAATAGTAGGTTTCCCAGGAGAAACAGACGAAGAATTTGAAAAAACATATAATTTTCTGAAAGAAATAGATTTTTACAAAATGCATATATTCAAATACTCACAAAGAAAAGGCACAAAAGCAGCTGTAATGCCAAAGCAAATAGATGGTAATATAAAAGAGCAAAGAAGCAGAAGATTAATAGAACTATCTGACCAAAACGAAAAAAGACATAATGAGAAATATATAGGAAAAGAAGTAAAAGTTCTATTTGAAGAAAAAGAAGGAGACTATATAAAAGGTCATACTACGAATTATATGGTGGTAAAAGTACCATACATAGAGATAGAAAATACAATTGAGAGAGTAAAAATTGAGAAAGTGGAGAATTTAGAATTAATAGGGAAATGTCAAAAAGCAAAGTTTATATAAAACTTTGCTTTTGGCATTTGTTCAATATGTCTTAGGGAATTCGATAATAAATACGATTTCCTGTGGGAGTTTTAAGTGCATTAATGAAACCTAATATAGCATAATAAAGTGAAAAGTCAATCTTTCGAATGTCTTCATTAGTTTCTCTAAATATTTTTACTAAACTAATTATAGAAGATAGATTTTCCTCTAAGGAATCAATTAGAGGTTTTTTTTGATTGGCCAAATAAAGAGTAAATAAGCAATCATATAATTCTTTATGCTTTTCCTCTAAATTATTGTGATCTACATTATAAATGCATAAGGAAAATACATTTATCAATATTTTAATTTCCGACTTTTCATCTGTAACTGTTTGTAGAATATCCCGCTTAGCATGTAGCATATTACAGAAGTATTCTGCTTCCCGTGCTTCTTCAGGTGAAAGGGTTCTGTCATGAGAGTGATTTCCAGAATTGAACATAATTATATTAACCTCCTGTTGAATGAAAGAACTATAAACCTAGTTCAATTAAAAAGTTACTATTATAATTATAGCACACTTTGCATAAAGTGTAAAGAAAAATTAAAAAAATTGAAAGTAAACGCGAAACTATGAAAATAATTTCAAACAACAAGTTGACATATTATACAAATTTATGTATAATATAAAAAATTAAATATTAGTAAACCAATTCTTAATTAAGGAGGAAAAAGTATGGCTAAAATGAGTATGAGAAAAATTTTACGGAAGGTTCTTGAAAATGTAGGTATTCCAGAAAGTTATTATAGTATAGAAGGTTATAAAGAAGGCGCTACATGCATAGAAAAAGTAGATAAAGTATATGTAGTATATAATGCAAAAAGAGATGAAAAATGTAAGTACAGACAATACGAAAGTGAACTGGAAGCATGTACTGATGTAATTCGTAGAATAGCTAAAAATAATAAAGATTTCCGAATACTTAAGCAGGAGTTTTATGATACTAGAGCTAAAGAAGTATTAAAAAAAATATTTGAGAATGAAGGTATACCACGGCAGTATTATTCTTTAGAAGGATATGCTGAAGAAGCAGTATGTATGGAAAAAAGTGATGATAGCTATATTGTGTATATTGGAGAAAAAGGTAAGAAGCACGATGTAAATGACTACTTAAATATATCTGAAGCATTATTAAATGTTATCTCAGATGTAACAGAAAGCTATGCACAAGAAGAAAAAGTAATGGAAGCTTTCATAGACAAATTGTACAAAACAGTATAGAAATAAAAAAGTTAGCATATAACAATTTAATAAACCAATTCTTAATTAAGGAGGGAAAAATATGGCAAAATATGATATTACAGAAAGTTTACGGAGAGTTCTTGAAAACAATGGAATTCCAGAATGCTGCTATAGCATAGGAAAGTATAAAATGGGCGCTACATGTATTGAAAAAACAGAAACAGAATGGATTGTATATTATGCAGGAAGAGTTGGAGAATTCAATAAAAAGGAATATAAAAGATCTATAGATGCAGCAAGAGAATTAATTTCAAGAGTAACAATAGCAAAAGAAGATGAAGCAAAATTACAAGATGATTTTAATAATGATGTAATTTTTGCCGTTATAGATTTAGGACTTATATAGAATTAGTATTGTTAAAAATAAAAAAAGCCATTTGGCTTTTTTTATATTCTTAGGAAAGTCATCCACGATAGTGGTGAGTTTCCTAAGAAGATAGTTATGGAAGAATTAGATTTTACTAAAGCATAACTTATTCGTACGCATTAAAATGCTACGACTAAGAAATCTTAGCGAAGAATGAGCTTAGAAAATTTTATTCTTGTTTTTTATTTTTAAATAATTAGCTATAAACCTTGATTTTTAAGCCTATATGTAATATAATTTCAAATAATGTTATAGAAAATAATAGGAGGAAATAAAATGCAAAAAGCAAATTTAAAAGATTTATATATAAATTTCTTTGTAGAAAATGGACATGTTCAAATACCATCAGCACCAGTAGTGCCAGAAAATGACCCAAGTGTACTGTTTAATACAGCAGGAATGCAACCATTAGTACCATATTTAATGGGGCAAAAACACCCATTAGGAACACGTCTTTGTGATTATCAAAAATGTATAAGAACAAATGACTTAGAATCAATAGGAGATAAAACACACCACACATTTTTTGAAATGTTAGGAAACTGGAGTTTAGGAGATTACTTTAAAAAAGAATCTATTACATGGAGTTTCGAGTTTTTAACAAAAGTATTAAATATACCAGTAGAAAAATTAGCAGTAACAGTATTTGAGGGAAATAATGAAATACCAAGAGATGAAGAATCTGCTAGTGTATGGAGAAGTTTAGGAATTCCAGCAGAAAGAATAAGCTACCTAGATAAAGACAATAACTTCTGGATAGCAGGAGAAGTAGGACCTTGCGGACCAGATACAGAAATATTCTATTGGAGAAGCGATGACCCAGTTCCAGTAAAACACGACCCAGAAGACGAAAAATGGGTAGAAATATGGAATAATGTATTTATGCAATATGAAAGACACGCAGATGGAACAGTAACAGAACTTCCACATAAAAATGTAGATACAGGAATGGGAGTGGAAAGAACAGCAGCAATACTAGAAGGTGTAGACGATAACTACTTAACATCAATATGGAAAGATGTAGTAGATAAAATAGAAGAAATGTCAAACACAACATATGCTGAGAATGCAAAAAGCATAAGAATAATAGCAGACCATATACGTACAGCAGTATTTATTGCAGGAGATAATTCAGGAATAAAACCATCAAACACAGACCAAGGCTATATATTAAGAAGACTAATAAGAAGAATGATACGTCACGCTAAAAAAATAGGAGTAGACTTAGAAAGTGGTTTCGAAAGAACTTTAGCATTAATGATAATAGAAAAATACGCAAAATATTATGATGAACTAGAAAAAAATAAAGAAGTAATATTAGATGTTCTAACAAATGAATTAAATAAATTTAATAGAACACTAGAAAAAGGTTTAAGGGAATTTGAAAAAATAGTATCAAATTTAGAAGGAACTACATTAAACAAAGATTTAGCCTTCAAACTATACGACACATACGGTTTCCCATTAGAACTAACAGTAGAACTAGCAGAAGAAAAAGGAATAACAGTAGATAAAGAAGGTTTTGAACAAAAATTTAAAGAACATCAAGAAAAATCAAGAGCAGGTTCAGAGCAAAGATTCAAAGGTGGCTTAGCAGGAGATGGAGAAGTAGAAACAAAATATCATACAGCTACACATCTTTTAAATGCAGCACTAAAACAAGTAATAAGTAAAGATGTACATCAAAGAGGTTCAAACATAACAGTAGAAAGAATGAGATTTGACTTCAACTGTGACCACAAATTAACAGACGAAGAAAAACAAAAAGTAGAAGACCTAGTAAATGAATGGATAAAACAAGAAATACCAGTAACAGTAGAAGAAATGAGCAAACAAGAAGCAATAGACTCAGGAGCAGAGTGTATGTTTATAGAAAAATATCCAGATGTAGTAACTGTATATACCATAGGAAATGTATCAAAAGAACTATGCGGAGGCCCACACGTACAAAATACAAAAGAGTTAGGACACTTTAAAATCAAAAAAGAAGAAGCAAGCTCAGCAGGTGTAAGACGTATAAAGGCAATATTGGAGGGATAAAATGGAAGATTGTATTTTTTGTAAAATAATAAAAGGAGAAATTCCTTCAAATAAGGTATATGAAGATGATGAAGTTTTAGCATTTCACGACATAAACCCAGCAGCACCAATACACATACTAGTTATACCCAAAAAGCATATATCAATGCTTACAGACTTAAAAGAAGAAGATGAAGGGCTAATTGGAAAAATATATACTACTATAAACAAAATAGCCGAAAAAGAAGGCTTCAAAGAAGCAGGTTACAGAGTAATAGCGAACTGTGGAAAAGATTCAGGACAAGAAGTAATGCATATACATTTTCATATTTTAGGTGGAAAAGTATTAGGTGATAAAATAGTAGGATAAAAAATGAGTCAAAAAGGACAGATGACACATTGGGGACGTTTCCCAATGTGTCATCTGTCCCTTTCGAGCCATTTTTTATTGTTCTTGTAATTTAAGCTCTACTTCTTTCTCACTACCATTTCTGTTAATTTTAATTTTCATACTATCACCAATAGCATGTTTATTCTTAATTTCATTTAACTCATTCATAGTTTTAATAGCTGTTCCATCAGCTTCTATTATAACATCTCCAATTTTAAGACCAGCTTTTTCAGCGGCTGAAAATTCGTCTATGCTTGTTATATAAATACCTACTACTAAATTATTTGCTTTCGCAAGTTCTTCTGTTAAATCTCTTCCGCCAATTCCAATATAAGGTCTTTTAACCTTTTTATATTCTATAAGTTGTTCATAAATAGGTTTAGCACTATTTATAGGAATAGCAAACCCCATACCTTCAATACCTGTTCCTGAAAGTTTTAAGGTATTAATTCCAATAACTTGACCTTTACTATTAACTAAAGCACCACCACTGTTGCCAGCATTTATAGCAGCATCTGTTTGAATTAATGTGTAGGTTCTACCATCTGTCTGAACATCTCTATTAACAGCACTTATAGTTCCAGAAGAAATACTACTTTGCATTCCAAGTGGATTTCCAGCAGCCATTGAAAATTCACCAACTTGAACACTATCAGAATCACCAAGTTCAGCTGAAGTTAAACCATCTTTTTCTATTTTAATAACAGCTAAATCTGTTTGCTCATCTGTGCCTATAATAGTTGCATCATAAGGTGTTTTATCATTAAATAAATAAACTACAACTTTACTAGCATCACCTACTGTATAATAAGAAGATGAGGAACTAGAACTTACAATATGGTTATTTGTTAAAATATATCCATCTTCAGATATAATAATTCCAGAACCTTCACCAGTAGTAGTAGAAGTACCTCTACTAAAAATAGAGTTGACAGGGAATTCCACCGTAATACCTACAACAGAAGGTAGTATTTTAGCAGCCACGCCAACACCAGTTTCAGAATATTCCTTTAAAGAAACCAAATCTGTATTAATACCTGTGTAAGTATTAGAAAAATTATTACTATTATTAGAAGAATTTGCATTAGAGCCTATAATAGCTTTTTTGATACTAGGAACTCCAAAGCAAGTACCAATAACTAAAGCACCACCCACTACACCAGAAATAAATGGAACTGCAATTGTTCTGCCAAAACCAGATTTTTTTTCTTTCTTACTTTTAACAGTAAATTCTGATACTGGTCTATAACTAGTTTTAGTGCCTGTAGCATTAGCCGTATTTGTTTCATTAGAAGTATTAGTGTTAGCTTCTTCTACTTTTTCTCCCTCAATAAAATTCTTATTCTCATCCATAAAATTCATTCCTTTCAAAACATATCATTATTATTTTACACATATTTTATCATATATTACAATAAAATTGTGAAAATTGTGTGACAATTCTGTTGATTTTGTAAAAACATAAATATATAATAATATCATATAAAGAAAGGAATAGTGAAAAGATGAAAAGAGAAAATGGAATGACACATATAACACTTGTTATTTGGATATTGATTATAATTGTTATAGGATATTTAGGTATAAATTTTGTATTAAAAGAAACACGGAAAAGGGAAAGTAGAAAACTTAAAAACAGATATGTTATTAGTTCAAGGAAGAATAAAGGTAATTGAACAAGAAAACGAAATGAATAAAGAAGAAAATTCATTAAAAGGTTTGAAAGTTTCAGAGAATTTAGAAGATGAAAAAGTAAAAAGCTTAATAGAGAATAAAGTAATAAATGCAGAAGATGAAAACTTTGATAAATACTATATAATAAATTCAGAAGCTCTAAATGAACTAAAATTACAAGACAATTTAAAAGGAGAATATTACATAGTAAATTACAAAACTTATGAAATAATATACTCAAAAGGAATTGAAATAGAAAACGAAATGCACTATTCACTAACTGAAATTTTAGAACATACAGAAAAATAGGGGTAAAAAATGAAAGAAAAAGAATTACAAAGATTAACTGAACTAAAACAAATAGAAGAAAACCT
>CAPNDH010000006.1 GCA_948664205.1 uncultured Clostridia bacterium
CCCATACTATTTTATCTTTTGGTGTGTTAAAAACACTATGAAGTGCAATAGTAAGTTCTGTAATACCCAAATTAGAGGCTAAATGTCCGCCTGTTATTGATACTGTGTTTATAACTTTTTCTCTTATTTGACTTGCTAGTTGTTCTTTTTCTTTTAGATTTAGTTTTCTTAAATCTTCTGGATTATTTACTTTATCTAATATGTTATCCATTTTTTGCATCCCTCTTTTAAATATTATTCATTCTTCATTATTCACTATTCATTATTCATTTAAGCAATTTCTTCGAAGAATGGGCGAAATTCGGTATTCCCAAAGTTGTATTCCTGACCGATTTAGCCCCTACAATTTTTCCTTATTTCTATTATATTTTTAAGATAGTTGTTATTATATATTGTAGAGTAACCTTATGTGTTTATATATATTAAAATCAAAATTGAATCCCGACAGTCCGCAGATCACGGGGGAATACCCCTTGTCTTGGAGGGTTCGATTTTTATTTTAATATATACAAATGCATAAGGTGGCTGATTTTAAACCAGTTCTATGACCCCTACAGTTTTATTTCTACATTAGTAATAAAATAGCACATGCTGAAATTGGTATTGTTATATTATCGGTTCCTTTTATTGATACTGCTTCTATTACCGTAAGCATTATTGCTGTTATTATTGATTTTATTAGCCATAAATTTACACCTGTTACACTAGAAAATATTGCTATTATTATGAATGATATTATAAACATTGTTAGTGAACCTGCTAATGTCTTTTTTGTATTTCCTATTTTGTATTCTATACTTTTTATTTTCTTTCCAATTACTCCTGCTAGTCCATCTCCATATCCCATTATTAGTGTACTACATAGTCCAATTTCCGGTCTTTTTGTTATTCCATATGTTATTATTGATAATATTAATAATGAAAGTGCATAATATACTGTTCCTAATCCATCTTGTTTTTCTCGTTCCATTACTGATATTAAGTTTCTTTTGTATGAAATATAATTTATTATCACAAAACTTAATGGAACTAATGATGCCCAAAATGCATTTTCAAAAAAATACATTGATATAAGCCACCAATTAGAAAGCATTATATGTATAAATTTTCTACTTGCTTCTTCTCCTGATTTTTTTAAAAATTTTGCAAATATTATAATTATTCCTATGAATATATATGATACTAATATTCCTATTATATTTTTCATTTTTGTTTCCTTCTTTTTATTACTTTTTTGTATATTATGTTTTATTTAAGCCAATTCCTCGATGTGCAAGTAATTATTTATCACCGTTTTTCGGGCGTAATTCGGTATTCCTTTTTGGTATTCCTTACCGATTAAGCCCCTACAACATAAAATGCTTTTATCATAAAATTGTGATATATCTATTTAAAATTTTATATGTTTTAAATATTAAATTATAGAACAATTATTATTAGATAATTTTTTATTATAATATCACAAAAATGTAATCTTTTCCACAAAATATTACATTTTTATTTCATTTTTATTAAAATATTGAAAATAAAAATTGGTTATACTATAATTTAATAAGAGTAATTATATATTTAAGAAGGGAATTGATAAATTATGAAAAAACTAAAGAAAATAAGCAGTATGATTTTATTAGTATTATTACTTTGTTCAAGCGTTTTTGCTGCAACTGTTAGTTCAGAAAAAGCTAAATTGGAAATAATTGAGAATAATGTTTGTACAATTGATATTACAGATACTGCTGTATTTGAGAAAAAGCTTATTGATTATGATTTGGATAAAAAAGAATTAACTATAGGTTTAAAAGTAACAAATAATGCTATTAGACCCTTAGACAAACCAAGTGAAATTGTTTTAGTTATTGATAATTCAATAAGCATGAATGAAACAATTGCAACTGGTGGTTCAAGAATGGAGAGTGTTATAGATTCTGCTAAAATTTTGGCAACTGAGCTTTTAAAACTAAATACAGTAAAACTAAGCGTTGTTAGTTTTTCTTCTGGAGAGCTAGCAGACTTTGGAACTCTTAGAGATGCTCAACTTAGAACTAATTTAACAAATGATAAAACTGTTGTTTCAAATTCTATAGATTCTATTTATGATGACTTTATAAGAGTTGTAGAAGCTAATGATCCTACCAAATTAACAGGTTCTAAAACTGACATTGAAGCAGGTATTACACTTGCAAGTCAGCAATTTACTGGTACATGTGATAATAAATTTATAGTTTTATTAACAGATGGTGTTCCTAATATATCTTTAGGAAGTAACAAAATTTTATATTCAGGTGCAACTGCAACAAATACAAAAAATGCACTAAAAAAATTAGAAAATGATGGTATTCAAGTATTATCTATGATGACAGGTGTTACTAATGATGTAGAATCTGGTCAAACAAATAAAACTTTTAAAGAATTAGCTGAAGAAGTTTTTGGAACTCCTGAAAAACCTACTGTTGGAAAATTTTATTATATTACTGATAGTGAAATTGAAGAAACTGTTTCTACTACAATATTAAATCAATTAATAGCACCAGAAGATGGAATTTTAACTGATATTGATATTTATGATTATTTTCCACAAGAAATAGTTAGTAACTTTAATTTTGAATATGTAGAACTTCCTACTTTAGGAACTGTATCAGAAGATATTGATTTACAAAATAATATGATAGTATGGCATATTGATAGATTGAGCTATGGAGAATCAGATACTCTTTCTTATAAATTAACTTTAAAAGACAATATCGATGAAGCAATAGTTGGTGTTGTTTTAGATACTAATGAAAAAGTTGATATTACTACTGAAAAAGTGTTAGATGAAAATGGTCAAAAGAAAATTATTACTTCTGATGTTACACCAAAAGTAAAAGTAACTTTAGCAGAAGATACTACTAAAGCTCCAGACCCTATTCCTCAAACAGGTACAACAATTACATTAACTGTTATAATTGGAATTACATTAATTGCTTGTGTGGTATTGGGAATAAAATTATATACAAAAAATAAATCTATGAAATAAGATATAAAATAAGGAGCTATATGACTCCTTATTTTATTTGCTTAATTTTGTTTATTAAATTACATTATTAACTATCTATTTTAACTCTTCTTCTATATTTAATAATCTATTATATTTTGCTACCCTATCTGTTCTACATGGTGCTCCTGTTTTTATTTGTCCTGCGTTTGTTGCTACTGCTATGTCGCTAATAGTTGTATCTTCTGTTTCTCCTGAACGATGTGATATTATTGTTCTATAGCCATTCTTTTTTGCTAATTCTATGCAATCTAGCGTTTCTGTTAGTGTTCCTATTTGATTTGGTTTTATTAATATTGCATTTGCAACACCTTTATTTATTCCGTTTAATAACCTCTTATTATTAGTAACAAACAAATCATCTCCTACTAATTGCACATCTTTTCTCATTTTTTCAGTTAATATTTTCCACGAAGACCAATCATTTTCTGCTAAACCATCTTCTATTGAAATTATAGGATATTGATTAGCTAATTCTATTATATATTCTATCATTTCTTCTTTTGTTTTTAATATGTCTTTTTTCCAGAAGTAATATCCTTCTTCTCCTATCTTTCTTGCCTCTTCCCACATTTCCGTTGCTGCTATATCTAGTGCAATATATATATCTTTTCCTGGTATATATCCCGATTTTTGTATTGCTTCTAATATAAGTTCTATTGCCTCTTCTTCCCCATCTAAATTCGGAGCAAAGCCTCCTTCATCTCCTACTGCTGTACTATACCCTTTTTCTTTTAAAATTTTCTTAAGTTTATGATATACCTCTACTGCCATTTCCATTCTTTCTCTAAAAGTTATTCCACCAACTGGCATAATCATAAATTCTTGCATACTTATGTTGTTATCTGAATGTTTTCCTCCATTTAATATATTCATCATTGGAATTGGTAGTTCATGTGCATTTACTCCTCCTATATAATTATATAGTTCTATTCCTAAAGAATTTGCTGCTGCTCTTGCTACTGCTAGTGAAACTCCTAATGTTGCATTTGCACCTAAATTTGACTTATTTTCAGTACTATCCAATTTTATTAATTTTTCATCTATTTCTCTTTGATTATATACATTCATATCTTTTAAATTTTTGGCAATTTTTTTGTTAACATTATCTACTGCTTTTCTTACGCCTTTACCATTTAGTCTATCACCTTCATCTCTTAATTCTACTGCCTCATAACTTCCTGTAGAAGCTCCTGATGGTACTAATGCTATTCCACTAAAACCTCCTTCAGTTACTACTTCTACTTGAACTGTTGGGTTTCCCCTTGAATCATATACCTCTAATGCTTTTATACTTTGAATACCTAAATAATCTTTCAATTTTCTATTCTCCTCTCACCGTTTTTATTATATTATTTCCATATTTTCCAAAATATTTCATATAAAATAAAAATTATAGTAGATTTTTATAATTATTTATGATATTATACTTTTTGTATATAATTATATATATTGGGGTATCGCCAAGCGGTAAGGCATCGGACTCTGACTCCGACATTCCTGTGTTCGAATCACAGTACCCCAGCCACATAAGTGCGAATTTTACAATTCGCAGTGAATAGTTAATGGTGCATAATGAATAGTGAATAGTTTCAGTTTTATATTAAGAGCACTTATTACTATTCACTATTCACTATTCACTTTTCATTTCTTATTTTCTTAACAATAATTGTTCTTCATATTCTTTACATTTTTCTTCCAATAGTTTGAAATTACAACATCTTTTTTCTAACTTAATATTAGTATGTAAATTTACCATATTATATATTTTTATAGATCTTATTTAACTTTGTTTTTTTATTGGCTGATGAAATTGGCACATAGTATTTTCTATCATTTATAGAAAATAAAACTCCAACAAATGGTTTATTTTGCTTATTTAACTCTGCTTTATTGAATTGTACCTTTGAATCAAATTTTCTTAAATACTCAATATACTCTGGATCGATTTTTATTATTCTTAATTTTTCTTTTAACATAGAAACAAAACTCCTTTTGAATAAAAATTAAAGAGAATAATTCATCTAAATGAATTATCCCCCTATTATCGCTCCCAACTTAAAATCGGTATGGGTTCACCTAAGCTTTTGTATATTTATTGTATGATATATTATGTAAAATGTTAACCCATTTTGTGAATTATTTTTGAAAAGTTTTTTACATTTTTCGAGTTTTTTTACAAATTTTCTTTTACACAATTTAATGCTTCTAGTATTACTTTGTCCATGTCGAAATATTTATATTTTTCTAGTCTTCCTTCAAACATGTTCAATATTACATAGTTTTAGATTTTCTTAAATTTCTTTTTATAATTTCAATTATTCTTTTTGTTTCATTTTTATATATAATACAGTTAAATATCATTATTGTAATTGAAATTATTAATACTATTATAGCATACTCTATCCATTTAACATATGAATCAAATACTACATTTTTAGTAACGAAATTAATTAGTTTGCTTATTATCAATGTCTCTATAATTATAGTAGTAATATATTTATATGAATCTATCTGTTTTCTTTTTAATACATATTTTGAAGTATGATATATAAATTCTATTGTTCTTATTGTCATCGCTACTATTGTTCCTATCGTTACTCCTATAATTCCAAATTTTCTTACTAGAATTAAAGAAACTAAAATATTACTAATTGCTTCAACCCATGCTCCTTTTCTAGTTTCCTTAAAATGCCCTACTGCTAATGTCAATGAACTATATGGTAGCCTTATTGCCCATATATATTCTGATATAACTATCAAATATGCAAATACTGGCCTATAATAATTCACATCTGTTATTCCTTTAGTATATACTTGTATAAATGGTAATATTAAACTTAATGTACATGTAAATATTATAGTTATTACTGTAAAATAAAACATTTCATATGTTTTAAAATTTCTATTTAAATTTTCATATTCTTTTTTTGCATACATATCTCCAAATGATGCATCTATTCCACCAGTAAATGCTTCTACTATATTTTTTACACCATTTACAACAAAGTAGTAAACTGTATATACTGAAACTTCTGCTGTACCTACAAATATTGTTAATAACGTAACATCTGTATTGCCATGAATTACAGCTGCTATATGTTGGGCTAAACCATCCCATTTTTGTTTTAATTCATAATGTTTATCTACTTCTTTTAAGTTTATATTATATTTTTTCTTTACATATATATTTTGAGCAATAGGCCTTAATACAAATATAAATGCACTTACTAATTTTACTATTTGTATGCTTGCGCCAAACTTAATTAATAAAACGCTTAATATTGTATTTAATATTATTGTAATAGTTTGTATATTTGAAGTTACATATGTTTTTTGTTCAGCTTGTAAATATAACCTATATACCATTCCTAAAAAGTATTCTGCAAATGTACTTATTGATATTATTAATATTAATGATACCGTAAATCCAAAAGAGAATTCTTTATTAACTAATAACGGATATATAAAGCATAATATTATTAAATATATTATAAATATACCAGATACTACTTTAAAAAACTTTTCAGCTGATTTAAGTATATTTTGTATTTGGTTTTTATCTTTGTTAGCAATTGGTTTATATAATACTGATTTTATAACTGGTCCTATTCCCGCTTCTAGTAATGTAATATATCCTAGAAATTGTGTTATAGATGATGTCAATCCATTTACATTTGAGCCATATGCCATTATTATTGCTCTTGGTAATATAAGTCCGCATATTATCATCACTATTTGTTTAATTAATGTTGATATTATATTTTTTATAGCTTTTTTACTTCTCATTATTTTTCTTCCTTCTTAATTAAAGGTAACTTAATCATACTTCCTAAAATTTCATCATATTGTTCAGGTTTAAATTCTTCAAAACCTGAACCTGGATAAAAAGTTAACTCTCCAAAATATACTTTATCGTTTATTTCATAGAAGTCAACTCTAACAAATGGAATATTATGTGATAACTTTTCTGCTAGTTCAATCATCATTTTATAGTTTTTAGGCTTTTCTAATATAACATTTGAATTTTTGTAATGTCTTTCAAATGGCATTTTGTTCCAATTAATATCATAAAAATCGACATTTAGCCCTTTAGTACTATATCTATTTAGACATACAAAAGAATATTTAACTTTTCCATTAAAACACATTAATTTATAATCAGTTAATTCTTCTTTTCCTCTTTCTTCCATATATTTTTCTATTAATATTCTAGGCTTTACATTTTTATATGGCCATTCTCTTCCATAATAGTAGTAATTATGTTTTAACGCTTTATTAATTTTTTTCTTTGCCTCTTTTATATTTAGTTCTTTTTTGTTTTTACATATTATTGTACTTCCTGAATCATGTGTACATTTAATTATAAATTGTTCCGGTAATTCCTCAAAGTTTATATCATCAAATTTTTCGTATACGCCTATTGTTGGAATTATATATTCTTTTCCTATTATATTCGCTACATAATTTTTAACTTCATATTTGTCTACCATTGTTGTATAAATATCTTTTCTGTCATTTAATTTTAACCATTGTAATTTTTCGTTAAAAGTTGTTGGATTACTTAGATTTAATTTTTCATTAAAAGTTTGTTCATACATACATTTTAAATATAACTTATCATTCAATTTAATTAAATTTAGTTTTTCTAACAACAATAATATATACTTAGGTTTTTTTATGTATTTTATAATTTTTTCCATCTTTTACTCCTTAATTATTAACCCTATAAAGTTTTCCCATTTCTTATTTATTATATCTATATCTACCAAATCAATTATTTTTTTTGCCTCTTTTCCTATATTTTCTCTTAATTCATCATCTGATAATATTAATTTCATAATCTTAGATAATTCGTGTTCATTGCCAACATTAACTAAATAACCATTTTTTGCATTTTCTATTAGCATTCTTGGTCCACCACAAGGGCAATCGGTTGAAATTACAGGTAATCCTAACACCATTGCTTCTATTAATGCATTTGGCATTCCTTCATAATTCGATGACATAACAAATAAGCTAGCATCATATATTTCTTCTTTAATATCATTCGTTATGCCTGGTAAAAAAACTTTTTCAGTTAATTGTAATTCTTTTATTCTTTCTTCTAAAGCCGTTCTCTTATTTCCTTCTCCATATATAGTTAACGAATATTCAGGAAATTCTTTATAAATTTTAGAGAAAGCATTAATAAGTAATTCCATATTCTTTTGCTCTGTTAATCTACCTACAGAAACAATTTTCTTTTTTCTAACATCAATTTCTTTGCAATTTTTAAAATCAGGATTAACTGGATTAAAAATAATATTCCATTCTTTCTTATTAAAATCTATTATCTCATTAAAGTATTCTTTTGCATCTTTTGTTTGAAACACAAATCCATTGGCTCTTGGATATAATTTTCTCATAAGAAAATTATATCCAAAATTACTATACTCTTGTTTTGGATCATTTCTATCACTTAATATCATTCTATACTTTTTATTATTCGCAATTATTGAAAAAAAGCAAGTTATAGGTAAAAATGAAATAATAATATCTGGTTTTAAACTATTAAAGTTCTTTCTCATTCTCCTTAATATATTTGTTGAGCCAAATATATATTTTATTTTTCTTATTGTTTTATTCTTTATATGTTTTTTCCCTTTTCCTAATTGTATTAATTTTATATTAGAATTTAGTTTATATTCTACGTTTTTATCTAATATTGTAATTATTGATACATCATTATTTTCAATAAGTTTATTAGCTAATATAGAAACTACTCTTTCAGCTCCACCTTTTGCTAATGAATCTATACAAAATACTATTTTTTTATTTTCTAGCATTTGTTTCTCCTTTATTTATTTCATATTATTAATAATTTTTTTCATATTACTTATATAATTTAGCTGTGAATACTCTTTTACAGCATTATAATTGTTCAATAAAACTGACTGAAGTTCTATGTTTTCTATTTTTTTATAATATAAATCTTTTAAGTCAATTTTATTTTTATCTACCACTATACCATTTTCTTTATCTTTAACTATATCAGGTATTCCTGCATGATTTGTCGTTATTACAGCTATACCATTTCCCATTGCTTCTAATATAGAAATAGGTTGTCCTTCTTTTGGATATGTTGTAAGCAATATAAATATATTAGCTTCTTTTAATAATTGCCTTTTTTTGTTTCCATCTACAACTCCATGATATGTAATAAAATCATCTAGATTGTTTTTATTTATAAAATCAAAAAATTCTTCTTTAATTTTGTTGTCAAAAAATTTTCCTGCAAAATTAAAGTGATATTTTCTTTTTCCTGTTTTATCAAGTTCTTCTTTTTCTAATTTAGCTAGTTCAAGAACATATTGATATCCTTTTTCTTTTATAAAATTTGATAAATATAAAACATCTTTAATTTGCTTTTTTTGTACTTTTTCTAATTTCGCTTTAATTTCATTTTCTGTTAATAAATACTGGTCATCAATACAATTTGGAACAACATATATTCTTTTCTCATCTATCATTCCTTTAAAAATATGTTTTAAAGATTTTCCTAACACTATTGCCCCTTCTACTTCTTGCATTGCTTTATAATTGGCCTTTTTTTGCCATTTTGGTAAATCGTTATCTACAAGTGTTCTATAATATCCACCATGTAAATGCACTAAACATTTTTTATTTACTCTTTTTAGTAATTTTAAAATTATTAAATCTCTTAAATTGCCACCCTTTGTTTGACTAATTGTAAAATAAAATAAATCTGCTTTACTTTTTATAATTGATATTATATTTTTAATAATCTTTTTATTATTTGTAATATCTACCTTTTCAAACACGAATTCATTTTTTAATTCAGAATTATATAGAGTATCTACTGCTTTAGATAAACCATGTATTGGTGGTGGGAACTGAGCAATAAAACATATTCTTTTTTTCATATTTATTCTCCTAGCTTTCTTATTACTTTAGCTGGATTTCCAGCAATTATTGAATGGCTTTCAAATTTTCCAGATACTATTGCACCAGCTCCTACCACACAGCCATCTCCTAATTGAGTTCCTTTTAGAATAATACTATTACATCCAATAAAACAATCCTTTCCGATTTTTATTGGTTTTGAGAGAATTTTTTCTTTATCATTATTATTTCTTGCTTCTATTTCAATAGGATGAAAGTCGTTATCTAATATTTTTGTATTTCCACCAATTAAAGTATTATCTCCTATTTCAATATTGTTTCTAGCATAAATTGTAGCTCCCGAAATTCCTACATTATTTCCTATTGTTATTTTTGCATCTGCATTTCTTGTAACAATAATTGTTTTAGAATATAATCCAACTAAATTTGATAAAAAGCTACTTTTAATTGTAACATTTTCTCCTATTTCTATATTTGCACCTTTTTTATTTATGATAACAGGTGTACCTTTTAATAGTAATTTTTTGTCATACTTTATTTTCATAAACTTTAATAATATTTTATACCAGTTACTATTCATATTTTCCCTCTACAATTTTAATATTTCTTCTTTATATTTATTAATTGATATATCTTTTGTTAATTTTTTTACTAAATATTCTCTACTTCTTTTCCCCATATTTTCTAATTCTTCGCTATTCGCATTTTCTATAAACCAATTAATATTATTTTCTAAAGAGTTATAATCTTCTGGATTAGATACTAATCCTCCATTTGTTTCTTCTATAAGTAAACGAATTTCTGTATTCTCTTCCAATATTCCTAATATCGGTTTTCCTACTGCTGCAATTCCATAGTATTTAGATGGGCAAGAAACACCTTTTATTCCTTTTGCATTTACGCAAAAATGAACATCTGCTGTATTCAAACTATATATTAAATCTTTTTTGTCTTGATATGGAATAAATACTACATTCTCTATATTATTTTCTTCTTTATACTTTTTAAGCTTTTCTAAAATCGTTCCATCGCCTATAAATGCAAATACTACTTCTTTATTATCCTTAGTTTTTGTACTTGGTTTTATTTTCTCTATAACTTTAAAAATATTCTCCAAATCATAATATAAACCAATATTTCCAGAATACATTATAATAAATTTATTTTCTAAATTATATTTCTTTTTAAATTCTTGTACTTTTTCATTATCTTTCTCCAATGGATAAATTTGTTTTTCATCTATCCAGTTATTTATTAAAACAGTTTTAGGCACTTCTTTATTTAAAAATCTTTTGTTTACTGTTTCTACCAAGTCTCTTCCAACTGTAATAATTAAATTACTTTTTTCACAACTAAATTTATCTACAATCATCATTAAATTTGTAATTAATTTATTTTTACTATATTTAACTGCCATTGTTTGTTCTGGATTGAAATCTTGAATATTATATATGTATTTTGCGTGTTTTATCCACTTTCCAAAAACTCCTAAAAGTCCTCCTAAAATTGGTGGTTGTGATATAGAAAATATATAATCTTGTTTTCCCACTTTAAATGTTACACCTATTGCTCCAAAGAAATAGCTAACTATATTTTTTATTCTACTCTTTTTATTGCTTTTTGTAAATTCTGGTACTCGTATTCTTATAACATTAACACCATTTATGTTTTCTTTATAGTATTTCTGTTTTCTATATTTTTCTTCTATTTTTCCTGTATACGATGGTACTACACATATAACTGTTATATCAAATGTATCTAGCATGCCTTCTGCTAATTCTTTTATAATTTGACCTGTGGATGCAACATCTGGTATATAGTAGTGAGCATATATTAGTAATTTTTTCTTATTACTATCTTCCACTTCATTTTCTCCTTTTATAATGATTCAATTTCTATATCTTTTGTTTTATTTTTTTTATATCTAAATTTAATAATACTATATATAACCAAATTGTATAGAATCCATAAGATTCAAATTGTAAATAAATATAAAATAATATCCACACATAATTTCTAAAGAATAGGTTATTAGATTTTATACTTAGTTGATATATATATGTAATTGCTATAATTAAAAATATAATTCCAAATTCTGAAACAACTCTTGTATACAAGCAAAAACTCACACTATCATTTGTAAAGTTTGGATTTGCTAATTGTTCCATTTCATTTGTGTATGAACTTTTATATTCTTTCATAGCTCCTTCATATCCACTTCTTATTGGTATTAATGCATTTCCTAGTCCATATCCTGTAAGTAATCTACAATCATTTGCACATCCTTTTATAGTTGAATTAATTCTAAAAAATCTAGATGCTAATGATCCATCTGCATATATTCCATTATTAATAATATTTTTAGCTCTATTATTCGTATTATATAATATTGCTATCCCTAGAATTCCAATAAGAATTAATATAATAGTCATCATCATAAGTTTTTTATTATTAATATTCTTAATCAAATAGACTATATATAATATACTTACAACTGAAATAATATCAATTAATATTCTCATTCCAGATGAAAATATTATTGAACTCATTGCAAATGCTATTATAAGAATTATTAGTTTTTTCTCTTTTGTAAACAAATATATTGGTAATAATATACCAAATAAGTGCATTCCTATAAATGATGGTTCTGTAAATGTAAATTGTATTCTATTGTTTCCCATATAACTTCTTTTTTCTATACTATAAAAAATTTGTTTTATTGGTTCTATGTTAAATTTTATAGTTATAAATTGTATCCATCCAATTGCTAATGATATTGTATATACTAGCAATAATATTTTTGTACATTTATCAATTTTATTTTGTTTCTGCCTAAAATATATATCTAAACTTATAAAATCAATAATTCCTAATCCAAGTGTTATTCCTGCATTAATGAAATTTTTTATTTCTATCCCTACGAAAATGTAGTTTATTATAGATAATATTATTGCGGCCAAAAAAAACATAAAAATATACTTGTATTTGTATATAGTTTTTACAACATATTTTAAATTAAATAATAAATATACAAAAAAGATTATTGGTGTAATTGTAGCCCATCCTGCTGATGGTGCAAAAAATAGATTTTCAAAAGGCATTAAATATAAGCCAATTTCAAATATAATGTCCATTATTAAATTCCCTTCATTTTATATTTTTATAAGTTTTATACTTTCTATTTATCTCCTTCTTTTATAAATACTTTTCCTATTGTCCATATAAAAATTTTTGTATCTAATTTCATTCCTCTTTTTTGTACATACTCCTTATCTATTCTTAGCCTATCTTCAAATGTTGTTTCGCTTCTTCCATTTACTTGCCATAAACCTGTTAAACCTGGTTTTACTTTTATTATTTCGTTAAAGCTTTCTCCCATATCATTTATTTCACGTGGTAAATAAGGACGTGGACCCACTAATGTCATTTGACCTTTTAATACATTTATGAATTGTGGAAATTCATCAATGCTTGTGTTTCTTATGAATTTTCCTACTTTCGTTATTCTTGGATCGTTTTTTAGCTTCTTATATTTTTTATATTCTTCTCTTGCATCTTCATTTTCTGCTAAGTATTTACTTAATTTGTCGTCTGCCTCTACTATCATTGATCTATATTTATAAAGTTTGAAAAACTCTCCATCTTTTCCTATTCTTTCTTGTTTGAAAAATACTGGTCCATTATCTCTTACTAAAATATTTGTTACCCATATCATAATTGTTATTGGTAATAATAGTATAATTCCTATAATGCTAGCAAATATATCTATTGTCCTTTTTATAAGTCTGTATAACATATCTTTAACTCTTTTCGCTTTTTCTATTTTATTAGTAACTGATGTTATATTTTCTTGCAATATTTCTTCATTGCTTATTTGTACATTCATTACTAATCCCCCTTTATAGATTTCAACTTATATGTACTATTTTTATTGCTTAATAATTTCTTCTTTATTTTATAACAACAATACATAATAGTCAAGAAAAAGAAGGAATTTATTGTCGTTTTTTGTTTTAATTTAATAGGAATTTTACATAAGGAAAGGCACAATTGGAAAAAAATACCAATTATGCCTTTCCTTATGTTTTTTATTGCCTATAACCTGTTTTATTTATTATTTTATTACTTATTTCTTTTATATCTTCTGGCACTTCGTAGTCTTGCTCTTCAAATATTTCTTGATGTAATTGTTTTACGTTTGTTTCTAGTGTTACTGGTACTCCATACCATCTGTCTAAAGTTATTCCTTGTGTTTTATATGGCCAACCTACACTTTCTTTTACATTATATTTTAATAAGTCTGGTACCATAGCTATTATACTTGGAGCTGTAATATTTGTATATACTTTTGGAAGGAATTTATCCATTAATGAATTTATTTCTCCAATACTCTTTGTTTTTAGTTTTTTAAGCATTGCTTCTAGCACATCTCTCATACGTTCTGTTCTTTTATAGTCCCCACCTGCTGTATACCTAATTCTTGAATATGCTACTGCTTGTACACCATTTAAAGTTTGTTTTCCTGCTTTTGTTACATTTGATGATTTTATTCCTGTTGATTCTGATGTTCCTTTTATATAATCATTTATATATTGAAGTTCTGATTGTTCTATTGTTATTTCTATTCCTCCTAGTGCATCTACTGCTTCTGCTACTAAGTCAAAATTTACTGTTACGAATTCTGTTATGTTTAAATCTAAATTTGTATTTAATGTTTTTATTGCAAGTGGTGCTTCACCATATGAATATGCGTGTGTTATTTTGTCTAAGCCATGTCCTTCTATTTGTACATATGTATCACGGTATACTGAAAGTAGCCTTACATCTTTTGTTTTTTGGTTTATACTTGCTATTATTATGCAGTCGCTTCTATTTCCTTTTCCTAAATTTGAATCCCTACTGTCTACACCAAATAATGCTATATTTCTGTAGCCTGAAAGTTCCTTGTTAACATCTAGCTCGTCTACATTTATATCTACTTGTTGCATCTTACCTAATTTATTTACTATATAAGAATAACCTCCTACTCCTATACCTGCTATTATAATTATTAGAACAAGTAATATTATTCCTATTATTTTTAAAGCTTTGTTTTTCTTTTTCCTTTCACTTCTTGTTTTTACTTTTGTTGTTTTCTCTCTTCTTACATTTCCTTCTGAATGTTTTCCTGCCATTTTTTTACCTCCTATTATAAAAACTAGTGTCAAAATATTTGCTATGAAATATTTTAACACTAATGTCTATTTTTGTCTACTATTAGTTTTAAACTTTTGACCAAAACCAATTTAGGCTGTCATCTATACTCTTCTTTTTACCTGATTTTGCTTCTATATCGTCTATCCATAAATATGAAATAAATGATAAAAATATGAAAATAAAATCAATAGTTATACATCTTGCATATATATTTTGTAGTTCTATTTCATTTGATATTGAAAATTCTACTGTGTGCCCTGTTATTATTAGCAAAAATATTCCTAACATAATTGCTAAAAATATACTTTTCTTAGTTTCTCTTCCTAGAAATAATACTAATACAAATAGCACAAGAGCAGTAAGTATTGCAAGTGGCTCAGTAAAATTAATTAATGGCATCATACTTTTCCCCCCTTTTATCTTTTGCTTAATTAATATTTTATATATAATTTTATTTTTTTGCAATAGTTTTTTTAAAAGAAAAATATATTTGTTAATTAGGCGAGAATTGAAAATTTCCTACAATTACTTTCCTTATATTACCAAAACCACGCTACTTAATTTTAAGTAGCGTGGTTAGTTTTACTTTCTTAATTCATTTAAATTAATAACATAGTCTATTTTTTCAAATATTTTCGGTCTTTCTACTTTATATGCAATTGCAATAGAGTTTTTTTCACTTAAACATATGTAGCAGTACATTTTTCTTTCTACGCAACATTTTACAAACTGGTGTAGTGCTTCTTTTCCATATTTTCTTTCCATACATTCATTAGGAATAGAAATATCTATATTAGCAGTTGCTTTGTTCTTAGATTCACATACATATATTAATCCAATCATTTTATTATTCACATTATAAACTGCTAAGTAATATCCATCCTGCTTAGTGTCCATCACTTTTTCTTCGCACAGTTTGTAGCCAACAATCTGCCTTTTATATTCTTCAAAGTCAGATTTTTTAGCTTCCTTTAATGTTACTCTCCGTGCCTCAAATGTTTCAAAACTCATAAAGTATAGCCCTCCTTGTAATTTTAGTTATTTAATATTATACTATATTATTTATTTAATTTCAAGTTGTTTTTTTATTTTTGTTGCATTTTATGTCAATTTATGTTATTATATATATATTAACTACCAATTTGTTTTGTTGCCTAAGGAGGGTACTTTATGATTAAAGCTGTTAAAATTGAGGAGACCTTGGAGGATTTTTTGGAAGCTCATCCGGAACTTATAGTTACACGGAATGGCTTAGGAAAAGTTGATCGTATATCTTTTCCTGAAGAAGCAACAAATCCGTCATATGCAATTGTGTATGACAGTGTGGAAATTCACTATAATTATAAAGGTGAAAGTATTAATTTCCCTGAATTTTTGAAATCTTTAAATGACAATTAACAACACGATAAAAGATCAGTATTCCTCTACTGATCTTTTATTATATTCCTTGTTATTTCTCTTTCACTATTTAATAAAGCTTTCATTCTTGCTTTAGCATCTACCTTACTTTTATATTCAAAGTCTTTTAGTCTGTTTGGATTGCTGTCAAATGCTAAGTTTAAATTTGGATAACATTTCTTTTTAGCAAATAAACTAGATATTTTAGTTTTTATTTTGTCAAATATTGTTTCTTCTATTTTTACTAATGAAGTTACTTTTCTTTCTGTAAATACTTTTATCCTTTCGCTTTCTATTCCTATATAATATTCATCATATTGATATAGTTTAATTTTTTGTCCTTCTTCATACATAGCTGATACTGCTTCTATCATATCTGCTCTTGTGAATTTTCTTGCTTCATATTTTAGCCATTCTTGTGGTTTATTTTCTTTTATGCCAAAAACATTTACTAGTTTTCCATCATATATACATATTTTATCTATATAATTTTGTTGTTCTTCAAAATGCATCCCTATGTTTTCTATTTGTAATTTGTTTGAATCAAATTTTTCTATTTCTACTAAATCTGGACATATTACTTCTATTAATACTTTTGGTAGTATATCTTTTATGTTTGCATCAGAAAAAAACTTATCTTCTAAAGAGTTTTCAATATATTTCAAAAAATTATTGTCAACTTCTTCATTTGATACAGCTTCTTTTACATTTTTATATAATTCTAAAATTTCAGATATATTTTTTACTTTTTCTAATCTATCTTCTAATTTTTCTTTACATGTTTTTTCTACATTTTCTTGTTTTGTTATCTCTTTTTCGCACATAATATTATCCTTTTTTGTTAAATATTTATATATTATAACATTAATAAGTTTAATTTCCATTACTAATTGTTTACTTTTAGGTTACAGTTTTATTACAAAAAAATGAATTTGCTATAAGGTCGCCCTTTAGTAGCGACCCCTACAATTTTATTTTTTATAGTGGGCGATTGATAGCCATCCCCTACAATTTAACTAGAAAAAACATACAATAAAAGGGCGAAATTCGGTAAATTCTCTTTGGTATTCCTTACCGATTTAGCCCCTAAAATTTTAACTTTGTATAGCAATATTTCTAAAATATTAACCCTACTATTATTCCTATTGCTGCACCTACAAAAACTTGTGTTGGTGTATGCCCTAATACTTCTACTAGTTTTTCTGACATTTGTACACTTGTAAGTCCTGGTGTTTCTACTATTTTATTTAATAGTTCAGCTTGTTTTCCTGCTGCTCTTCTTACTCCTGCTGCATCATACATTACAATTGCTGAAAATATAAATGCCATTCCAAATATTGGAGAACTTATTCCATATTCTCTTGCTATCATTGTTGTAAGTGCTGTTACTACTGCTGAATGAGAGCTTGGCATTCCTCCTGCTCCTAATATTCTTTTAAAATTGAATTTGTGTTCTACTATTAAGTCCCATATTACTTTAAAGGTTTGTATACCAACCCATATCATTATTGGTACAATTATATATCTATATTGTGTGTAAAATTCTATCATTTTTTCTATGCCTCTGGCGTGAAGTTCTCTTCTACCAATTCTCCTTCCTTCTGTAATAATATTGTTATTTTCTTTTCTGCATTTTCTATTATTTCATTACATTCTTTTGATAGTTTCATTCCTTCTTCAAATTTTGTAAGTGATTCTTCTAAACTTAAATCTCCTTTTTCTAATTCTACTGCTATTTTCTCTAATTTTTGCATTGATTCTTCAAAATTTGCTTTTTCCATTTTTCTTTTCTCCCTTATTCTTTAATAAATGTACCATTTGAAACATCTACATGATAAAATTGAAGTGCTTCTGTTGTTTGAATATTTCTTACTGCTACAATTATTCTACCTTTTGAGTCTTTTCCCTCTATTTCAAATTTTATTTCATCGCTTACACCCATATCTTTTTTTACAATTTCAATTGCTTTTTCTTCTTCTGTTTTTGGTGTTTCTTTTGGCTCTTCTGGAGCTGTAATTGTTGGTTCTTTTGGCTCTGGTATGTTATTTTCTTCTATTTCATTTTCTGTAAGTTCATTTGTAACATTGTTTGTTTGTTCATTTGTAATTGTATTTTCTTCTTGTTTTTGTGTATTTGTGGTAATATTTCTATTAGTATTCTTGCTAAACGCTATTCCACAAATTATTCCTATTATTATGATTATTGATATTAATATTATTATTGTTTTTTTGTTCATGGTTTTTTATCCTTTCTTAAATAAGAGGTTGGAAGTTAGAAGTTGGATGTTGGAATCCTATGGTAGTTTCTTCGAAGTTTGGGCGAAATTCGGTAAATTCTTTTTGGTATTCCTGACCGATTTAGCCCCTACATTTTTTTGTTGTTCTTATTTCTTTTTATATTACCTGTGCGTTTTTGGTTCCGTCTTTGAATGTTAGCTTTATTTTGTCTCCTTCTCTTAATTCTTCTACACTCTTTATTATTTTTCCTTCATATTCTGTAATTGCATAGCCTCTTGTTAATGTTTTTAGTGGGCTTAGTGCATCTAATTTTGATATTGTTTTTATCATTTTTGTTTTTTCGTCTTTTACTTTATTTGTTATTATGAACTCTAACTTTTTAACTACATTATCTATAAGCATATATTGTTCATTTAATTTCTGCATTGGGTCTTTAAAGGCTTTACTTGCCATACATTTTTGATACCTTAATTTCATAAGTTGTACTTTTTTTACTAATGCATTTTTGAAACGATATTCATAAGAAGATAGTTTTTCTTGTACTTCCTCTATTTGTGGAACAGCAAGTTCTGCTGCCGCTGATGGTGTTGGTGCTCTTAGGTCACTTGCAAAGTCTGCTATGGTAAAATCTGTTTCATGACCTACTGCTGATATTATTGGTAATTCTGAGTTATATATTGCCCTTGCTACTATTTCTTCATTAAATGGCCATAAGTCTTCTAAAGAGCCTCCCCCTCTTGCTATTATTATTACATCAGCTAGCTTTTTCTCATTCATTGTTTCTATTGCTTTTGCTATTTTTTCGCCTGCTCCTTGACCTTGAACTGGCACTGGTAATAATTTTATATATACATTTGGATTCCTTCTTGTAGATACATTTATAATATCTCTAATTACAGCTCCTGTATTTGATGTTAATACTCCTATGCATTTTGGCATAAATGGTATTTTCTTTTTGTGCGAACTGTCAAATAAACCTTCTGCTTCTAATTTTGCTTTTAGTTTTTCATATTCTGCATGTAAATCTCCTATTCCATCTTCTTGCATTGCTTTTGCGTATATTTGGTACACTCCATCTCTTTCAAAAACAGATACTGTTCCTAATATCATAACCTTCATTCCATCTTTTGGAACAAAGGTTAAATTAGAAGTATACCCTTTAAACATTACACATTTTATTAGTGAATTTTCATCTTTTAATGTAAAATACATATGCCCAGTATAATGATGTTTGAAATTTGATATTTCTCCTTTTACAAATACATTATTTAAAAATTCATCTGTTTCAAATTTTTCTTTTACATATGTATTTAGCTCTGTTACAGTTATTGCATTATATCCGCATTTAATTTTCCTTTCTAAGTCATTCTTATTCTGAAATATTTAACTCTTTAACAACACTTGCAAGTATTCCATTTATAAAGCTTTTTGAAGAATCATCTCCATATTTTTTTGCAAGCTCTACCGCTTCATTTATAACTACTTTATATGGCAGTTTAGAATATACTATTTCATAAATTGCAAGCTTTAATATAGCAATATCTATTCTTGATATTCTTTCAATAGTCCACTTTTGAGTTAAATTTTTTGATATTAATTTTTCTATTTCACTAATGTTCTCTCTTATTCCAAAAAAACTATTTTTTATATATTTTGTTTCTTCATTGCCTGTAATATTATTATCTTCTAGGAAAATATCAATTTGTTCTTCTTCAAAGTCTTTTTGTATTTCACTACTATATAATAACTTAAATGCACTTTCTCTTATTGCTGATCTGTTCATGTTTTACCCCTTTTTACATTTTATCTATAATTTTTTTAAGTTTTTCTTTAACTACTTCTTTATTTAATTGTATATAATTTCCTAAATAAATTCCTAATGCAATTATTAAAATTCCTATCATTAATTCATATAGTCTTGTAAGCAATACTAGAGCTGCTACTATTCCACCTAAAATTGCTCCTCTATATTTCATTAAAAACTTTTTAATTTCGTCCATACTCTTTTTCACCTCTATTTATTCTATAACTTGATTTTCTTCTGATTGTAATTCTTTTATACTTATATTTACTTCTTTTACTTCTAAGTCTGATGTTTTCTTTATTGCACTTTTTATTTTATTTTGAAGATTTGTAGATAATTCCTTTATTATTGCATTTTCTTTTACATTTAATGTTACATATACTTTTAAATTTTTCTCTTCGTCAAGTATAATTTTGCTTTGTACATCTTGTGCACTATCAAAACCTTTTACTACATTGTTTACTAATTCTTCTAATGTAGATTTAGATATAACTAATTGTCCATCATCATTTTTTAATAATATTCCATCTTTTATTCCATTTATTTTTTTATCGTTACTTGTGAAAAATATACATTTTATTGCAAGCAATATAAGTACAACTGATATGCCTAAAAATATATTTGTTGTTATTGTGTCGTTAAGTGCTAATTTTATTACAAAATATACACTTTCTGGATCTAACCACCCAAATATTAATAAGCATATTATTACTGATAGTATTAATATTAAATTTGCAAATATTATCATTCCTATTTTATCTAATGTTTTCATATGTTCCCTCTTTCAAACCGCAGGTTTGTACTATTCACCATTCACTCTTCATTATTCACTATTCACTCAAGCAAATTTTTCTAAGAGAGGGTTAACTTAAAGTTTACACCCCTACAGTAAATTTTTTTCTAATTTACAAAAGGGCGTAATTCGGTAAATTCTCTTCGGCATTCCTTACCGATTAAGCCCCTACATTTTAAATTCATTTTTCTTATTTAATAAGACTGTGTTATGTGGGCGATTACTAATCGCCCCTACATTTTAAAATTTAATTTCCTATTATATAAAATGAGGCACGGAGAATTTCCGCACCCCGCTATTTTTTATATTCTTAGAAAAATCATCCGTAATAACGGTGAGTTTCCTTAGAAGATGGTTATGCAAAAATTAGATTTTCTTATGTGGCTTTGCTACTTAGAAAATTTTATTTTTGCTTTTATTCTTCTGTTGTTTCTGAAGTTTCTTCTGTTTGTGTTGAAACTCCTTGTACATGTACATTTACTTCTGTAACTGTTAGACCTGTCATTGTTTCTACTGATTTTTTTACTCTGTTTTGAATTTCAAATGCAACATCTGGTATTCTTACTCCATATTCTACTATAATGTTTACATCTATTTTTGTTTCTTTATCTCCTACTTCTACTTTTATTCCTTTTGCTAGGTTTTTCTTTCCACTTAAAACTTCTGTAATTCCCCCTGCAAAACCTCCTGCCATTTCAGCAACTCCTGGTACTTCTGATACTGCTACACCTGCTATTACTGCAACAACATCATCTGCTATTTTTATTTCATTGTTATCTGAAGATATTGTTATCTCCTCATTTACAACTTCTTCATTTCTTTCTTCTTCCATTTTACTACCTCCTATAAACTTTATTTCTTTTGTTTATTTGTATTTTTTTGATATTATAAGTATACCAATATCTTTTATTTTTTACAACTGTTTTATTAAAAAATTTAATTAATTTTATCTTAATTTAATATAATATTACAATTATGTTGATTTATTTTGTTTTTTATGTTAGAATTGTAAATGTAACTAAAAATAGTTTTTGTTTAAATAGGAGGGCTTTTACTATGAGAAAAACTTTAAGAAACCGGCCTTTGGATTCTTCTTTGATTTTAATAAATCAGGAAGATTACAAGATTTATGGCGATGTTGTAATAACAGGTCAGCTTATTGTTATTAACAGTAAAGTGACAATTAAGGGAAAATTAGAAATTGTTGAAAATGTAAATTTAAAAAATCAAATATTTATTTCAGGTAGTAAAATTCACGCTACATCTATTACTTCTGAAGTAGATATTGTTGCTCATAATTCCAGTATTAATACCATGTTTTGCTTAAGTTGTATGGGTATATCTGGAAATGCTGATGTCACTTCTGCTTGGAATATTAATGTTCGCAACAATGCAGAAGTTGGTGTAGTTAGAGCTAAGAGTTATACTGTAGGTGGTAGTAACAATTCTGAAAATATACTTTGTTTAGATTCTGTTTTCATTTCCGAAGACAATAACTCCAAAGCTATCCTCGCTAAGAATCTTCATGTTGGAGGAGATTCTGATTTCGGAGGTACCTCAATTTCTGTTGAATGTTTTACATCTAACGGTCACGTTAAAAACTGTTATGGCAATTTAGGCTGTGACTAATATGAAACTGTAAAAAAAGTGAATCAAAAGGGACGGGGCAAATTGACACTACTCGAGGTGTCAATTTGCCCCGTCCCTTTTGACTCACTTTTTTTACAGTCATTTATTCAAACATTTCTCCTGCCATTATATCATTTCCTCTCAAGAAGTCACATATAGGCATTCTCTTTGAATTTTCTCCTTGTATTTCTAATACACTTATTATTCCTTCTTTTGCTTTTATAAATACTCCTTTTTTATCTGATGAAAACATTACTGTTCCCGCTTCTAATTCTTTTATTTTATAACTATATTCTTCTAATTCTGGAAATAGAATAATTAAATCTTGTTCTGAAATAACTTTTACTTTCCAGAATTTTATTTTCTTTTCATTTAAAAATGTATATGCTCCCATTATTGGGTTTAAGCCTCTAACTAAATTATGAATTTGGCTTGCTGTTTTTTCTTTCCAATTAATTTTTGCCATTTGTTTATCTAACATTGGCGCTAAAGTAAAATTATTACCTTGTTTTGTTCGTGGTGCATTTCCTTTTTCTATTTGTTTTACAGTTTCTATTAAAAGCTCTCCACCTATTTTAGAAAGCCTATCCCATAATTCTCCTGTTGTTTCTTCTTCACCTATTTTAGTTTCTTTAGTTAAAATCATATCTCCTGTGTCCATTCCTATATCCATATACATTGTTGTAACACCAGTTACTTTGTCTCCATTTATTACTGCCCATTGTATTGGTGCTGCTCCCCTATATTTTGGTAGTAATGATGCATGAACATTTATACAGCCATATTTAGGAATTTCTAATATTTCTTTTGGAAGAATTTTGCCATAGGCAACTACTACTATTAAATCTGGATTTGTTTTTTTAATTTCATTTATAAATTCTTCATTCTTTTTTACTTTTTCAGGTTGATATACTTTTAAGCCTTTTTCTAAAGCATATTCTTTTACTGGACTTGCTACCATTTTCATTCCTCTACCTTTTGGTTTGTCTGGATTTGTAACAACTCCTATTATATTGTATTTTGCTTCATATAGGCATTTTAAAGATTCTGCCGCGAAATCTGGTGTTCCCATGAATAGTATATTCATTTTATAATTTTCCTTTCTTTTTTATTTATCATTGTAGGGGCGATTAGAAATCGCCCGCTCTTCGAAGAATCTACCCTAATTTTCTATATTTATTAGGTAATTTCGTTGGAGTAACGGGCGATTAATAATCACTCCTACATATTTTTATTATTTCTCTGGTTCTACATATTCCAAAGTTCCCTGTATCATTTTTTCTACAAATGTTATTCCATTTAAGTGGTCTACTTCGTGTGATAGTGCTTGTGCTAGTAAGTCTTTGGCTTTTATTTTTATTTTTTCGCCGTTTTCGTTTAATGCTTCTACTACTACCTCGGCTGGTCTTATCATTTTTGCGTATTTGTTTGGGAAGCTTAGGCATCCTTCTTCTACTTCTTGTTCGCCTTTTTCTTTTATTATTACTGGATTTATTAGTTTTATTGGGCCTTTTTCGTCGTATAGGTCTATTACAATTACTCTTTTTAATATTCCTACTTGTACTGCTGCTAAGCCTACACCATTGTATTTGTGCATTGTTTCTACCATGTCATCTAGTAGCTGTCTTATTCTGTCATCTATTTGTTCTACTTCTCTTGATTTCTTTTTTAGTATTTCGTCTCCTTCTTCTCTTATTTGTCTAATTGCCATTTGTTTCACTCCTTAATATTTCGGAAGAGTTTTATTTTTTCTTCCTATTTATTTTTACTTTATGTTTGGAGGTTGGAGGTTGGATTTTGAGTAATTCCTTCGAAGAATTTACCCTATGTTCCAACTTCCAACTTCCAACCTCCAACTTCCAATTACTACATCATATTATTTGGATTTAAATCTACAATTATTCTTGTGTCGTTGTTTTTTGTTTGTTCATATCCGAATATTTAGTGCATCTTGCAATAGTTCGTTTATTTGGTTGTTGTAGATACATTTTATTATTATTCGCCATCTATATTTGTTTTTTATTTTATCTATTGGTGCTGGTAGTGGCTTGTATAGTAGTAAGCCTATTTTTTCATTTATTATCCTTGTTTTTATATGTTTGTGTAATTTTTCTGCTATTTCAGTTACATTTTTTTCGTTTTTTCCACTAATTCCAATTACCATTATATCGCAAAATGGTGGATATTTCAACTGTTTTCTTATACCTATTTCTGTATCATAAAAACTTTTGTAATTTTGTTCCTTTGCGTATTCTATTGCTAAGCTATCTGGATTGTAGGTTTGTACTATTACTTTTCCTGGTAAGTTTTCTCTTCCTGCTCTTCCTGCTACTTGGGTTAGTATTTGGAAGGTTCTTTCGTTTGCTCTATAGTCTTCTATGTTTAGTGAGCTATCTGCTGCCATTACTCCTACTAGTGTTACATTTGGAAAGTGGTGACCTTTTACTATCATTTGAGTTCCTATTAAAATATCTATATTTTCTTCTCTAAATTTATTTAATATTTGTTCATGTGAATTTTTCTTTGTTACTGTGTCTATATCCATTCTGATAGTTGATGCATTAGGAAATATTTTATTTATTTCTTCTTCTAATTTTTGCGTTCCTGTTCCAAAGTATTTTATATTTTTGCTATTACATTCTGGGCATATGTTTACTTTCTTTTCTTCATATCCACAATAGTGACATTTTAATTTATCTTTTTTTAAATGATATGTCATTGTTATATTGCAGTTTTTACATTTTGCAGTATAGCCACAATCTCTACACATTATGAAGGTTGAATATCCTCTTCTATTCAAAAATAAAATTGTTTGATGTTTGTTTTTTAGGTTTTGTTCAATTTCTCCATATAGTTTTGTACTTATCATTGACCTATTTCCATTTGCTAATTCTTCTCGTAAGTCTACTATTTCTACTTGTGGAAGGCTTGATTCATTTGCTCTTTTTGTTAATTCTATTAGTTCTATTTCTCCATTCAAAGCTTTAGTATAACTTTTCATGTCTGGTGTTGCACTTCCTAATACCAGTGGGCATGAGTACTGTTTTGCCATATATTTAGCTACTTCTTTTGCATCATATCTTGGTGAACCTTCTGATTTATATGAGCTATCATGTTCTTCATCTATAATTATTAAGCCTAATTCTTTTATTGGTGCAAATATTGCTGAACGTGCTCCTATTACTATTTTTGCTTTGCCTTCATTTATTTTTTTCCATTCATCATAGCGTTCTCCTAAAGATAGTTTACTGTGTAATACTGCTATTTTTTCTTCTCCAAACCTTGCTATAAACCTATCTACCATTTGTGGTGTTAATGATATTTCTGGAACTAGTACTATACTACTTCTACCTTCTTTATATACTTTTTCTATTAATTGTAAATATATTTCTGTTTTTCCGTGAGCCTGTTACTCCAAATATTAGGAATTCTGAATTCATTTTGTCGTCTATTGCTTCTTCTATTTTTTCATAAGCGTTTTGTTGTTCTTCTGTAAGTTTTAGCTTGTTTGAAGGTTTCACTTCTTTGTTTATAAATGGATTTCTTTCTATTTGTTTTTCATATATTTCTATATAGCCATTTCTTTCTAAAGTTTTCATTATTGCTTTAGAAACTTCTGTAAATTCTTCTAGGTCTGATATGTATATATCATCATTATTAATTAGGAACTGCAATAGCCTAATTTGTTTTTCTGATTTTATTTTACCTGTTTCTATTTCAAATTCTATTTCATCTTTATCTTTTTTTAATATTACAAAATTTCCTGTTTTTTCTTTTATTCTATTTTCTATATTTTTTGTTTTTGTACCAGGTGGTAACATTAATTTTATACTTTCTGATAAATTACAAAAATACCTTTTTGCTATCCATTTCGCAAGTTCTACTTTGTTTTCATTTAATGTACTTTCTTCACCTAATTTTGCAATATCTTTTGTTTTATATTCTGTTGTTTCTTTAAAACTTACAACAAAACCTTCTTCTAGTCTCTTCATACTTCCAAAAGGAACTAACACTCTACTTCCTATTTTTATATCATTTTGTATTTCAATTGGTACATTATAATCAAATGTTTTATCTAATTGTTTTGCATTATTATTTATTATAACCTCTGCTATCAAAAGTATTAGCCCCCTTTCCATCTAACTTAATAAAACAAGTATATCAAAAAATTAAAATATAAACAATAAAAAATTATATATTTCAAACATTATTCATTATTAATTATTCACTATTTACTATTAATTAAATGTTTCTAGTCCAAAATTTGACTTTTTCTCTATTTTATGTTATCATATATTTATAAAACTTTTTCAACTATGGAGGGAATGCATTATGATCAGAGAAATCGAAACAACAAAAGGAACTTGGAAAATATATGGAGTTTACTTTACTCCATCAGATTCTTTTCATGACATAGTCAAAAAGGCTATCGAGAGTGGAAATCTTCGACAGAGTTATTTACAGCAAATAACTGGTCATCGTGCTCCAATTCAGGTCGACCGTGCCAGCAAAGAAATTCATTTTCTGCAGTTCTAAGGGAAAAAAGAGAGGAAAGCTTAGTTAGTTTCCTCTCTTCCTCTTTTTTATAGGATTTTTTACATATCTTTTAATAATTCTTTTCCATTTTTTATATATTCCCAACCTGAAAAGATTGTTGCTATTACTGATATTGTCATTATTAATGTAGTTGTTAAGTTTAGCGCAAAGCTAAATGCTGTCAATTTTTCAGTAAATATTGCTCCATATTTATTTATATCTATAAATGCTAATATTATTGCTACCATTTGTGTTACTGTTTTTATTTTTCCCCATATGTTTGCTGCTATTACATTTCCATTTGACTGTACTGCAATTAGCCTGTAACCTGAAACTATAAATTCTCTAAATACTACTATTGATGGTATCCATGCTGGAAGTCTTCCCATTTCTACTAATATTATCATTGCTGTAACTACTAATACTTTATCTGCTATTGGGTCTAAAAACTTTCCAAAGGTTGTTATTTGGTTTCTTGAACGTGCTATATGCCCATCTAATTGGTCTGTTATTGATGCTATTATAAATATTAGGTCTATTATTATGCATGTAATTGGTATTCCAAATAGTTCTCCTTTAATTCCTAAAAATGGTATTATTATCATTATTGGTACTAATATAATTCTGAATATTGTTAATTTATTTGGTAAGTTCATATTCTACCTCCATTATTTTTATATGATACATTATATAATTACATTCATAAAATTGCAATATTTTAAATATAAAAACTACTGCAAATAATAATTTACAGTAGTTTTATGGTTCACTTATTTAAAATTATATATTGTTTGTTAGCTCGTTTACTGTATTCTCTGAAACGGTGTTTGTATTTTGTGCTTCTTCGTTTGCTTTTCTTTGATTTTCTTCTTCTACTAGTGTTTCTAGTTTATTTATTAGTTCTTGTAATTTTTTTACGTCTTTTCCCATCATTTCCCAGTCGTTGCTTCCATTTGAGTTTGTTAGGTTTTTATTTGCTTTTATTATTGTTTCTAATAAATCTTCTATTGTATCTGTATTTTCTATTTCTAAGTCTACTGCATATTTAGAAACTAAGTTTGAAATTGCATCTTTTAAGTTGTTTCCTATTGCTACTTTTGTTCCTGATGCTACAATTACTTTTTTAAGAGTTGGTAATGAATCTTTTTCGTTTATATATTGTGTATATATTGGTTCTACATATAATAGTGTGTTATCTAGTGGAACGACTATCATATTTTTACTAATTTTTATTCCTGTTACATTTAGACTTTCAATTTCTTTTTGTATTGTCTCGTCTTCTTCAATTTGTGTATCTAATTGCATTGGTCCTAATATATTACTGTTCGCTTGATATTTATAAATTTTTAATGTTGCATTTCCATCATTGTTACATGTTCCTACTATATATGAAATTAGGTTTTGTCTTCCATACATTGTATAAGGTAATATTAAACCTAGAGTTTCTTCTTCACTATTTACTGTTTTTACCATTGTGTAATATGGTTTCATTTGTGTTCCTGCTTTTGTTGTTACTTTTCCTGTATTACTTGTTGCTATATCCCACACATCATCTCCTCTGTATAATACATCTGGTTGGATGTTGTGATACCTTGCTATTATATCTGCTTGAACATTATATAAATATTTTGGATATACAAAGTGGCTACTTATATCACTAGGTATGTTTTCTTCTAAGTTTACAAATAAGTCTGGATATATGTTATAATATGCCATTGCTATTGGGTCATTTCTATCGGTAATGTAAAATTTCATTGTTCCATCGTAAGCGTCTATTAATACTTTTACTGAATTTCTGATATAGTTTAATTCAAGTTTTGTTGTTTGTGTTTCTTGAAGTATTGTTTTTTGTGAATATGGATAATTATTTGATATTGTATATGCATCTAATACCCATACTTGTTTTCCCTCTTCTGTTATTACAATGTAAGGGTCTTCATCATATTTTAAATGTGGCATAACTACTTTTGCCCTATTTATTATATTTCTATTAATTAATATTTTACTATTTTGTGTTACATTTCCTGAAAATGCTAGTTTTAGGTCTCCTTCTTTTATTGAAAGAATTATTCTATCTATAAAGTTTAGGTTTAAACCTGATTTTCCATTATATTCATTTTCTGCATTTTCTGCATTGCTTGAATCTAGTATAGGGTAATCAAATTCTGAGTTTGAATTACTTTTTGTAACGACTGTATCATTGGTTTCTAAGCCATAATAAATTCGTGGCTCTACTATTGCTATTTTTTGCTCTCCATTTTCAAAGTCTTTTTGTATATTTTCTATAGTTCCATTTTCGTTTGTAGTTGTTGCAGATGTTATTATTGATCCATATCCATGAGTATGTTCATATGTTTTACTATTATAAGTTCCTGTACTATTTACTATTTCTCTTGGTGAAATATATACTAGGGTTTCTTTTCCATCTACTATATATTTACCTATTTGAGATGTTCTATATGAGTAATATCCTTTTGCTGTTTGTCCATTATTTAAGTCTTTTAATACTATATCTTTATCTACTATTGCTATGTTATTTAATACATTTTTGTATGTTGTAACA
Organism: uncultured Clostridia bacterium; assembly: GCA_948664205.1. GTDB lineage: Bacteria > Bacillota > Clostridia > TANB77 > CAG-508 > UMGS1663. The sequence goes on from CAPNDH010000006.1 coordinate 30,097, forward strand.
TCTTCTAATTTCATTGTTTGTGCATCTGATAATGATACTTCTTCTATATTAATTCCATATGCGTCTTTTGTATTTTTTATATTTTTGGCAATATATTCTTTTTCTTTATCATATTCGTTTGCATTTACATATATAGCTTGTGTTCCTGCTAATATTATAAATAATGCTAATAAATATATTGGTACTGAAAATATTGACATAAATACCTTTTTCGTTTTATTTTGTTTGAAATATTTTATTCCCATATATACTGCTACAATTATAATAACTGCTAAAATTCTATATCCCCATACTTTTATATTTACATCTACAAATCCTGAGCCATATAATGAATATGTTGTACTTTCATCTTTTAAAGTCATGAATTTATCTGTTCCTATACTTTGTGAGCCTAAGAATATTAAGCCTGCAAGTAAAATGCTAAGTACCATTATTGTTGTTAATATTTGTTTTATTAGTTTACTATTTTTTAAAGTTTTTCTGTCTATGCCATCAAAAAACATATTGAAAGTGATAATGTAGTACAATACTTTATATATTAATAATGCTATTACTACTATAATAAAATACCAAAGCATTAGTTCTATAAATGGTTTTTGGAATATAAAGTAACCTATATCTATATTAAATATTGGGTCTGTTATTCCAAATTGTGCTTTATTAAAACAAAGCATTGCTTTTTTTAATATTAAGTTTGATGTTAATGCACTTATTACAATTCCACCTATAAATGCTATTGATTTGTTTAGTAGTTTTGGCATTTCCTTTTTTTCTTGATCAAAAAATTCTTTTAATCCTATTTTTATTTTTCTGTTTGTTGTATATATTGATGTATATATAAATGCGAAATTTATTACTAGCACTATTGCTGTATAGCTTATATTTTTCCAATATACAGATACATAGTTTTCGCCTATTTCTTTCATTTCTAGGTAACTACCTCTAAATAAAATATAAGCTACTATTATTGCAACTGCTAAAACTGCAAGTACGGCTATCATTCTTTTTTTATTTTTTATTTTTGTATTTTTTTTGTTTTCAGGCATATTTCTTACCTCCATTATTTATATATTTCTATTAATTATAAATTTTAATCTTCTAATAAAGCGTTTACAAAGTCTTCTGAATTGAACACTTCCATATCGTCTATTTGCTCTCCTACACCTATAAATTTAATAGGCATATTATTTTCTTTAACTATTCCAAGTACTACTCCACCTTTGGCTGTTCCATCTAATTTTGTTAAAATAATTCCTGTAATATCTACTGTTTCTTTAAATGCTTTTACTTGTTCTATTGCGTTTTGACCTGTTGTAGCATCAAGTACCATAAGTACTTCTTTTGAGGCTTCTGGCATACTACTATCTATTACTTTTTTTATTTTTATTAGCTCGTCCATTAGGTATTTTTTGTTGTGAAGTCTTCCTGCTGTGTCACATATTAAAACATCTGCATTTTTTTCTTTTGTTATTTTTATTGCATCATATACTACTGATGCTGGGTCTGTTCCTTCTTCTTTCTTTACTATGTCACACCCTGCTCTATTTGCCCATATTTCTAATTGTTCTACTGCTGCTGCTCTAAAAGTATCCGCCGCTGCTATTACTACTTTTTTTCCGTTCTTTCTTAGGTTGTTTGCAATTTTTCCTATTGAAGTTGTTTTTCCTACTCCATTTACTCCAACTACTAAAATGATTGCTGGATTTGTTTCTAGTTTTAAACTGCTATCTTCATTCTCTAAAATTTCTTTTATTACTTCTTTTAATGCTTTTTTTACTTCTTCTGTTTCATTTATATTTTCCTTTTTTATTTTATCTCGTAATCTATCTATTATTTCTAAAGTTGTCCCACTTCCTACATCTGACATTATAAGAACTTCTTCTAATTCTTCTAAAAGTTCTTCATCTACTTTTCTAAAATTACTGAATACATCATTTATTCTTTCATCAAAGGATGTTTTTGTTTTGCTTAGTCCTTGCTTTAATTTATCGAAAAAACCCAATTTAATTTCCTCCTTGTTTTTAAGTATAATGATTATAACACATTAAAGTCAAAATGTGTAGTGTATTTATTGATTTTTTGGTTTTATTGTAGTAAAATAGTTTTGTTAATGCTACTGTAGCTCAGTTGGTAGATGCTGTAGCTGTTCGAACGAATGTTAAGTTAGCTGTTCGAACGAAGTGAGTTACAGATAACTTATGCGTAACGAAGTGAAGAAGAGTTACAGCTTCAGTATGCGTAGCGAAGCGAAGAAGCTTGCGACAGCCAGTAGTAAATTAATCACATAGAAAAATTTTAAATAAAATACGCTACTGTAGCTCAGTTGGTAGAGCAACAGATTCGTAACCTGTAGGTCGGGAGTTCGATTCTCCCCAGTAGCTCCAATTTATAGCAACTTACGAACTATAAAGTTTGTAGGTTGTTTTTTCATATCTATAATTAAAATGTTCTCTTTCCAGAAAGGAGGACATTTTTTATGTTTAAGTTTGCAATAATACAAGAACTAAAACCAAATGATGAAATACTAGAAATTATTAAAGATTATAATTATACAGTTAAAAATAGCAAAATTAAGCACTTAAAAGCTACTAACCTACAATTTATAGAACCAACTGAATATTTAATTACATATCCATCTACTCTTACTATTTACGAATATAAAGTAAATGAAATAACTAATAAAAACTTTTACATTAAAGAATATAAGCAAAAGTATAATCTCAAAGAAATTAAACAAATTCTCATAAAATTAAAAATTTAACTTTCTATTTTGCAGTTTTATAAAAAATTTAAAAACCAGCTTGCAAAACTGTGTTTTAGTTAGGAAACATATGAGAAAACAAAAAAATTTATAAATTTTTTCCTAAACTAGGGGGGCGAAAATGCATTTTTCTGAGCAAACATATAGAGGGGGAAAAATTTTTTCAAGTTTTTTTACAATTTTGGTATACAAAACCATAAAAAATTTACAGGTAAAGTAGGAGGTAATATTTTATGAGATGTGGAATTTATGTAAGAGTATCAACAGATGACCAAAGAGATAATGGTTATTCTATTGATTCACAGTTACGAATGATAAAAGAATATTGCGAGAAAAACAATTATGATATTGTAGATGTATACAATGATGCTGGACATTCTGGAAAAGACCTAATGAGACCAGAAATGCAAAGATTGCTAAAAGACATTAAATCGCACAAAATTGAAGTAATAGTTGCTATCAAAGTAGATAGATTAACTAGAAATAATTATGATGGCTTTTGGTTTTTAAATTATTGTGAAGAACATGATGTCAAAATAGAATTAATACTCGAGCTTTATGATGTATCTACCGCAAATGGTGAAATGATATTTGGAATGAACTTAGTATTTGGACAAAGAGAAAGAAAAGAAATTGGAGCAAGAACAAAGCGAGCTATGGAAGAAATGGCATTAGAAAAGGTGCACCCAGCTAAAGCACCTTATGGCTATACTAGAAATAGTGAGACTGGACATTTAGAAATAGAGCCTATTGAAGCACAAGTAATTAAAGAAATATTTAAACTATGTAAACAAGGCAAATCAACTAGAAATATTGCAATGACAATGAAAGATAATAATGCTTATTTAAAAACAGGAAAATGGACAAGTGATAGAGTTTATAAGATACTTACCAATTCTATTTATATTGGTATATTCGAGTATGGCAAATATTGCAGAAAACCACAAGATATTTTAAGAGTTGAAAATTATTGTGAGCCAATTATAGATATGGAAACATGGAATATCACGAGAAAAGTATTAGAAAGAAATAAACACTCAAATTATGGAGAACATATCCACTTATTTACTGGTATTGTAAGATGTCCTACTTGTGGTAAAATACTGTCTTCTACTAATTCTTTTAAATATAGTGGAACACCAAAAGAAAAAGTATATTATCATTTAACTTGCAAAAATCCTAATTGTAAATCAAAAGGCATACATTATAGTTCAGATAAAATAGAAGAAAATTTAACACGAATTTTGAATGAATTAACAAGATATATATATGATATGGATAATGAAATTATAGTATGCAATTCTACCAAAACAAAAGATATTAAAGACATAGAGAAATCTATTGAAAAACTAAAAATGCAAGAGAAAAAATTAGTAGATTTATATTTAAGTTCTACCTTAAATGTTGAAACTATTAATAATAAAAATGATGCAATCAAAAAAGAAATTGAAAACTTAAATAAGAAAAAGCAACAGATTAATCCCAATAATGATTATAAAGAATATACAATAGAACTATTAAAAAAGTTAGATTGTGATATTGAGAACAATGAAGTTGTCTTTCAAAACAGATTAGGTTTTGCATTTATTTTTGATAGATTAAATAGAAAATCTAAAAAAGAATTGATTAGAAGATTAATTGATACAATCGAAATTAAGAGAGATAAAAACTACAATATTGAGATAACTAATATTAAATTTACAGAAGAATTTATCTCAAAAAGTAGCAAAGATTATATAGAATATCTATATGAAATATTACAAAATAACAACATCGGTTTTATTTATAAAGAAGCAATTAACAAACAAGAATTAGAAAAATTACAAGAAGATTATTTTGTATTTTCTAATACAAAAATCGCAAATAATGAATATGATAATGCTACTTTAACAATATATAATGAATTGCTAAAACAGAACTTTTATGAAAATGGAATTATAAATTGTCCATATATTGAGGACGAAAATGTAGTAGATTACTTAACGTTAATACCAATAATTCCATCAGAAATTGCATAAAGTAGTTTGAAAATTTTATAGAAAATGAACTCAAAAATAGTACAAGAAAAAATGTAAATTTTTAAAACTTAAAAATTCTTGTCCTAGCAAGCACTGCATTTGTATTCCCGCAAATGCAAATTGCTGTCCCAGCAAGCACTGAATTTGTACTCCCGCACAAATTCAAAAATGGGTTTTGCACCCCATACCCCAAAAAGTAGTAAAAAAATCAAAATTGAAAGGAATAAAAAATTATGAATGATGAAAAATTAAATTATGTAGTAGATATGATAAAAGATATGGACTTAGAAAATAAATTAAGGCTAGCAATATGTATGTGTGATAATTACAGCCATACTAATTTAAATATGATAAAAAAGAAATGTATAAACAATTTGATAGTTTGCTAAAAGAAATTAATATAGAATATAGAACAACTACTATTAACTTTGCAAATTACCCTTATATAATATTTGCTTCAGCTAAAATTATGGAAATGGATTCAACACAATAAAATAAAGTTGCATTATATCTTTTCAATAGTATAAATTTTGAAATTAAAAATTGTAAAAGTCTTGACAACAAAGAACAAATGTTTTGGAATATATAAAGTAAGAAAAGGATGTGAAACTATGGAAGAAAATGAATTAGCAACTCAAAATGAATTAACAAATGAAGATATAAAAGGTTTAATATACACAATAAGAGGTAAACAAGTAATGCTAGATAATGATGTAGCTATGTTATATCATTATGAAACTAAAAAACTAAATCAAGCAGTAAAAAGAAATATTGATAGGTTTCCAGAAAAATTCTGCTTTCAGCTAACGGAAGATGAGTTTTCAAATTTAAGGTCACAAATTGTGACCTTAAACAAAAATAGTATAAATGAAAATTCTACAACACATTCTTTAAGGTCGCAAATTACGACCTTAAACGAGAATATTGGTAGAGGTAAACACCGTAAATATCTCCCTTATGTGTTTACTGAACAAGGAATAGCTATGTTATCTGGGTTGCTAAAAAATGACATAGCTGTCCAAGTAAGTATACATATTATGGATGCTTTTGTGGAAATGAGAAAGTTCTTAATGATTAATGGACAAGTTTTTGAAAGATTAACAAGTATAGAATACAAATTATTAGAACATGATAAAAAATTTGATGAAGTCTTTAATCAATTACAACTGGAAGAAAATATCAAACAAAGGATATTTTTTGATGGTCAAATATATGATGCATACAGCTTAATTGTAGATATTATAAGAAGGGCAAATAACAAGATTTTGATTATAGATAATTATATTGATGATAGTGTTTTGAAAATGTTAACCAAAAAGAAAAACAATGTGGAAGTAGTTATTCTAACATCAGACAAAAGCAATAT
>CAPNDH010000007.1 GCA_948664205.1 uncultured Clostridia bacterium
AGCAGAAGGAGCAATAGGAATTGCAAAATCAGCAAATAAAGTAAGAAAAGAACCATTAAGAGTTATATTGAATGGTTTAGGAAAAGACGCAGCACAAGTAATATCAAGAATAAATGGATTTACATATGTAAAAACAGACTTTGACTTCTTTACAGGAAAAGTAAAAATAGTAGAAGAAATAGCATACTCAGATGGAGAAAGAGCAAAAGTAAGATGTTATGGAGCAAATGATGTAAGAGAAGGTGTAGCAATAATGCATATGGAAGGAGTAGATGTATCAATAACAGGAAACTCAACAAACCCAACAAGATTCCAACACCCAGTAGCAGGAACATATAAAAAAGAATGTATAGAACAAGGTAAAAAATACTTCTCAGTAGCATCAGGTGGAGGAACAGGAAGAACACTTCACCCAGACAACATGGCAGCAGGACCAGCATCATACGGAATGACAGACACAATGGGAAGAATGCACTCAGACGCCCAATTTGCCGGAAGCTCATCAGTACCAGCTCATGTAGAAATGATGGGACTAATAGGAATGGGAAATAACCCAATGGTAGGAGCAACAGTAGCAGTAGCAGTAGCGTGTGAAGAGGCAATGAAATAAAAAATCTAAAGAATTGAAAAATGCATTTCAATCTTTATAAGAAATAAAAGCATATTGATTTGTGATTATGAAAGATATAACACAAATTAAATATGCTTTTTTATATTTTTATTGTAAAAAACGTAAACTTGTGATAATATAATTTAAAATAATAAAGGAGAAATTTTATGAGTAAAGTTGTATTAGTCACAGGAAGTAGTAAAGGAATAGGAAAAGCCACTGCAATAGAATTTGCAAAGAAAGGTTATAATGTAGTAATAAACTATTTAACAGATGAAAATAGTGCAAATGAGTTAGCAGAATATTTACAAAAGGAATATAAAATAGAAACTCTAGTAGTAAAAGCAGATGTTTCAAATGAGAAGCAAGTTCAAAATATGGTAAATCAAGCAATAGAAAAATTTGGAAAAATAGATGTACTTGTAAATAATGCAGGAATAGCAATAGATAAAGAATTTGAAGACAGAACAGTAGAAGACTGGAAGAGAACTTTAGAAGTAAATACAATAGGTACATTCTTAGTATCAAAATATGCAAGTGAAAATATGTTAAAAAATAAAAGTGGAAGAATAATAAATATATCATCAACAAATGGAATAAATACATTCTACCCAACAAGTATAGACTATGATGCCTCAAAAGCAGCAATAATAAACTTAACAAATAATTTAAGTATACAGTTTGCACCATATATAAATGTAAACGCAGTAGCGCCAGGTTGGGTAAACACACCAATGAACCAAGAATTACCAAAAGACTTTATAGAAGAAGAAACAGCAAGAATACACAAAAAAAGATTTGCAGAGCCAGAAGAAATAGCAAAAGTAATACTATTTCTAGCATCAGATGATGCAGAATATATAAATGGAACAGTTATAAAAGTAGATGGAGGGATGATGTAAGAAATGGAAGAACTAATAGATGTTTTAAACGAAAATGGTATAAAAACAGGAGAAATATTGCCAAGAAGTGAAGTGCATAAAAAAGGGCTATGGCATAGAATAATAGTTGTAGCTATTATAAATGAAGAAAACGAAGTTTTAATGCAACAACGTTCGCACAGCAAAGATAAAAACCCAGGAATGTGGGATATTTCTGTAACAGGTCACATTTCAGCAGGTCAAGATTCACTATCTGCTGCAGCAAGAGAAATTAATGAAGAAGTAAGTGTAAACTTAGGTTATAATGTAGAAATAAAAGATTTTAGATATATGTTTTCTTATAGAAAAGAAGAAAGAGTAAGTGAAAATCACATGGATAGACAATTTTATGATTTCTTTGTATTAAGAAAAAAAGATATAAAAATAGAAAACATAAAAGTTCAAGAAAGTGAAGTAGAACAAATTAAATTTGTAAATATTAGTGAATTAAATACAATGATTGCAAATAAACAAGTAGTAGAAAGAGATGCAGTTTATAAAGAGTTAATGAACTATTTATTTAGAGTATAAAAAGATATGAATAAGTAAAATATATTAATATTTTCTTATTCATATCTTTTACTTATTAAGATTTTATGAATACTATTCACTTTTAAACAAAAAGTAGTATAATAAATAACAGTAAAATGTAAGGAGAAAAAAGTGAAGAAAAAGAAGATAATAAATATAATAATAATAGTAATGGTTATAGCAATATTTGCATTAGCAATAGCATATTTGCTACCTATAATGAAAGATATATCCACAAAGGAAGGGCAAATACAATTCAAAGAAAAAATAGATAATTTAGGAATATTAGGTATGCTTATATTATTTAGCTTAGAAGTTGCACAAATATTTTTTGTAGTAATACCAGGAGAGCCATTAGAAATATTAGCAGGTATGTGCTATGGAAGTATAGGAGGAACAATATTTATAACACTATCAGTATTTATAACAACAGCAATTTTATATTTTCTAGTAAGAAAATATGGAAGAAAATTTGTATATGAATCTTTCAAAAAAGAAAAGATAGACAAAATAGAAAATAGCAAAATACTAAAAAATCCAAAAAAAGTAGAGATAATAATGATAATACTATTTTTAATACCAGGAACACCAAAAGATTTATTAGTATATATAGGTGGTTTACTACCAATAAATCCACTAAGGTTTATACTAATATCAACATTTGCAAGGTTTCCATCAGTAATATCATCAACAATAGTAGGCTCAAGGTTAGCACAAGGAGATATAAAAACAAGTGCAATAGTATATGCAGTAACATTTTTAATTACAGCAATAGTACTAGCAATAATAAACTTATTTGACAAAGATAAAGAAACAAAACAAGCTCTAGAAGCACTAAAATAAAAAAAGGAAAGAATTGGGACGTGTCAAAAAATTTCCAAACTGTGAATAACTTATAAATTATAAGAAAATAATTAATAAATATAAAAACACTAATAATCAACTTGTTTATTAGTGTTTTTATTATGAAATATTAAGAAAAAATTATAATATTAGGTATTTTTTAATTCGTCATATTTTCTTTCACTTTTTGAATATTCATCAGGAGTTAATCCAACTCTATTTTTCATATATGTTTCAAGTAATAAATATATTATTGTGAATACTGTACCTACTATTATCATACAATAAGCGATCGGAAATTTATTCAACAAAAACGAAGCCATTATTCCGAAAAATAGCAGATACTATATTTACAAATAAATTCTTTACTGCAAATATTTTAGTATCGATATCTTTATTTGTAAAATTTCTAAAATATCTATCCATAATTGTATAGTACATTCCATGAGCAAACTTACTTATTGCAAATGCTAATACTATTAATAATAATAAAATCGGAATTTGTTTAGCTTTTAACCCTAACATTCCAGCTATAATAGTACTAATAGATGCCATTAAAGCCATTAAGATTATAGATTTATTTTTAAATTTACTATTAAATTTGTCTTGTTTTTTAGAAGCATATGAACTAGATATACTCAATATAGCTGATATAATACCTATTAAAAATGCAGGCGTTCCTATTTCTTGCATAAGGTTTGTTTGATAATTTACTAATATTGATAAAAGGCTTAAAATAAATGAAGCAGATAATATTAATGCTTTTAATCTTTCCGATTTTAATATAAATGTAAATCCTTCTTTTATATCTTTTAATTGTTCCATTATTGAAGTTTCTTTATTAATACTTTTTTGTTTTTTTACAGGTTCTATGAAAAATATTGAAATTATAGTAACAATAATTAATGATAATAAAGAACATATCATAGGCAAATATCCATTTATTTCAAATAAGAAACCAGCGATTATTTTTGTTATAGCACCTAAAATATAATAACCAGAAGCTCCTTTTGCATTTATTTTAGCAAATATATTACTCTTGTATTTTGAAGGAGGAATAGAAGTATTTAATAAGCTAGGTTCAGCTATATCCTTTATTGAAGAAGCTAAAGAAGAAATAAATTTTGCTATAATTAAGTCAAACAAATTGCCAGTCATCATAAAAATAACCATATAAAGACAATTTAAAATATTACCCAATATAATACTATTTTTTCTTCCTAAAAATTCAACAATTACATTAGCAGGAATTTGAATAAATATTCCAAATAAAGACTTAATAGAACTTGCTAAAACTACATCAGCAGGACTAATATGCTTTATTTGAGTTAAAAATAAGAAATCTATAGAATAGTAAAATAAATAATCCCATGCTATTTTTTTATATGTAGGAAATAACTTCATATTTCTTTTTCTCATTTGTATATCTGTATCTTTTGACATTTGTATTCCTCCAAGTTTTATATTTAATTTTAATCATTATAACAAATAACTTTCTATTTGTATATAGAATTTTATATATAACAGAAAGTTTTAAGACATTCAAAATCTAAAAAAATGGTAACTATTTAGAAGTAAAATATTAAATAAGCAAAAAACGATGTAGGGGCGATTATCAATCGCCCGCAGACCTCAGAGAATAAACTTCTATGGCTCTTCAAAGAAATTCTTAGATTATTATAAGATATATTTTATAATAGTCCACAAATAGTTACAAAAAAACGAACAAAATTTTGAAAAACTATTGACAAGAAAAATAAATTGATATAAAATAAGTTCAACAAAGCGAACAAGGGTTTAGAAAACAATATTTTGCAAGGAGCGGTTTGGAAATGAATTTATTTAAAAATAAAAGTAATGTAATAACTTACACAGTTAATAAAAAAGAATACAGCAATTTATATATATCTGTACAAAATGGAGAAGTTATTATTAATGCTCCTTGGTATATGGCAAGTAGCCAAATACAAGAAATAGTGGAAGAAAAAAAACAATGGATAATAAATAAAATAAATGAATATGAGCTAGCTTGTGAAAAAAGAAAAATGCAAGAATATACAAAACTAAAAACAGTAAAAGTATTAGGAATAAATTATGATTTAGCCATAAAATATAAAAACATTAAAGCACCAAATTTAAGCATAGAACAAGGTAAAATATTAGTAATACTTCCAAATAAATATAAAAAACTAGAAAATGATGAAATAGTAAAAATGTTAATAGAAAAAATGTATGACATGGTAGCTAAAAAAGAAATAGAAAAAGCAATGGAAAAAACAAGAATAATGCTAGGTATAGCACCAGAAGATTACGAAATAAAAAGAATGGAAGGCAAATTAGGTAAATGTATAAATGAAAAAATTACAATAAATCCTGACATAGCTAAATATAGCATAGAAACCATAGAATACATCATATTACATGAATTTTGTCATTTAAAATATAAAAATCATACAAAATCTTTTTATACTATGCTAAAAACATATATGCCAAAATATGAACAAATAGAAAAAGAAGTGAAAGGAAAGTCATATTAAATTTTTTATAAATTACATACAACATTATAATAAAGCTGAATATAATTATTACAGGAGGTATATAAATATGGATGGAGTTTATGAAACAAGTATTAACACGCCAATGGGAAACATTAATGCACGTATAGCATTAAAGCAAACAGGAAATGTGATAAATGGAATAGTAGAAATAATGGGTTCAAAAAATGCGCTTAATACAGGAAAGGTAAATGGAAACAAATGCTATTTTATGGGGGAAATGAAAAATAATATGCTTAGTTTAAAATACGATATAACAGGAGAACTAGTAGATAATATACTTAATATCTATGCAAAAACAAATATGGGAGAATTTAAATTACAAGCGAGAAAAGTTGGATAGAATTATTAAAACAGAAAAACAATATAGATTTATTCTATATTGTTTTTGGTTTAATAATTAATTTGTTCATAAGAAATAAGTTATTTGTCTTTTGCATCATTTAATTTTCTACAGTTTTGGTTAGTATCTGCACTTATACACTTATCAGGATTCTTAAAAGATAAATACCAACTCATTCCGTTCCTATTTTTAGCAATTTCTTCATTCCTTTTTTGAAGTGCTGTAAAAGTAGTAGGTGGTGCTACAATAATAGGTTCACAAGGTACCCAATTAGCAGGAGTAGAGCCTTTACTTTCATCAGAAGTTTGAAGAGCTTCAATACATCTTAAAATTTCAGGAATACATCTACCTATATTTAGTGGGTAAACCAATATAAGTCTTACTACACCTTTATCATCAATAATAAACACATTTCTCACAGTTTCAGTAGTACTAACATCGTTAGATATCATACCATATTTTCTAGCAATAGCTCCATTTCTATCAGCAATTATAGGAAAAGGTACAACAATACCAGTTTTACAATAAATATCATAAACCCAAGCTAAATGAGAAGGGTTACTATCTACACTAAGTCCTATTAAACAAGTATTAAGCCTCTCAAAATATGTATTTGCTTTACTAAAAGCTATCATTTCAGTAGTACATACAGGGGTAAAGTCACCAGGGTGAGAAAATAAAACAACCCATTTACCTTTATAATCATTTAAACATATATTACCCATAGTAGAAGTAGCCTCAAAATCAGGTGCATGTTGCCCAATTCTAACATTTCCATTCATCATAATTTCATAATCCATAAAAAATAAACTCCCTTCATTTTTTTTATATATTATGAAGAAAAATTTATTTTTGTTAATATATATTAATATTATACAAGAAGAAATACTAAAAATATCCTTTGGGTTAAAAAATACTTATAAAAATTCTAATACATTAATTTAAAAATATTATTCAATAAATTACTTACAATATATAAAAAACATAATGTAAAAATCTTATAAGTTTAATAACTTCTTATAATTTTTAGGAAAACCCATTCTATATAGAACTTTATTAATTGATATTGTAGTTAAATTTTTTCCTAATATTTCAATTTCTTCTATTAATTTTTTATAAAATATATAAAAATTTTCCTGCTCTAATAAAATTTTTAATATAATTACTATTGAAAATAAATCTCTTGTAGCATTTAATACTTTACTATCTTTTTTTATCAAACCTAATTTTTTATGATATTCTGTAATATGTATTCTTTTGGTTAATACAACATCATATAATTTTTCATCATGAGCACATATATTTCTTATATTACCTAAATTCATCAAATATATTTTAAATGCTTTACTTTGTATATTAAACTTTCTACTAATATCATTTTGTTCCTTATCTTTCATAAAGCTATAAAATTTAGAAACCTTGCCAAACGATAATACTCTAACTAATACCCATAAAGGTATATAATTATAAGTATCTATATAGTGAATAATCATTTTATTAGAATTTTTGTATTGATGGGATATTTCAAGATTAATATCATTTAAGAATTTATTAATAAGTTCTTTATTTTTATTGATATAATTAAAATTATTAGGAATTAAATAGTTTTTATAACCATAATTTTTTGAAAATTCATAAGCAATATACGTATCTATTTTTCTTTCTATTAGCAAAATATATTCTAAAAATATTACTCTTATTTTTCTATCAAATTCATATAAATTATAAATTTCTTCTAAATTTGTACCTTTTAGAAAAGTTTCTTTTTTATTAGTTTTATCAATAAATAAATCTTTATAGCCATTTATTAAATAATAATAGTTATTATTTGTTAGTAGTAATTTTGCATTAACTAAATCTTTAATATCTAAATTTTTATTTTTTAGAATATTAATTTGCTCATTTATTGTTTTAAATTCTTTATTCAATATTTACCTCCTAAAATTAACAAAAAACCTTAGAGTATAAATGCCCCAAGGTTTTTTATTTCCGAGTTCAGTCCCGTAGGTTTTCTGAACTACTGATCTACTATAGATAGTATAACATCTACAAACTAAACTTGTCAAGCAAAATGTTAAAATTTCTATCTAATGATATTATTGTATTTAATTATATATAAATTATACATTATACATTATACTTTTTGAACTTTGTTTTGCAAATATAGACTGTGTTTAAGAAATTAAATACAAAAATGTAAAGTAGTTATAAACAAATTATTAATATTTTCTAAATACTATACTACAATTAAAACACTTATGATATAATTTAAAAAAAGTTAAAGGGGATAAGCAAATGTTAAAATTAAAAGATGTATCAAAGTTTTATTATAACAAAGGCCTTATAGCAACAGGTTTTACTAAAATAAACCTAGAACTAAAAATGGGAGAATTTGTTGTAATTACTGGTGAATCAGGTAGTGGAAAAAGTACGCTTTTAAATGTTCTTTCTGGTTTAGATAGTTATGAAGAAGGAGAAATGTATATAAATGGCGAGGAAACAAGCCACTATACAGAAAAGGATTTTGAAGATTATAGAAGAAAATACATAGCAAATATATTTCAAAGTTTTAACTTAGTAAATAGTTATACAGTATACCAAAATGTTGAACTTGTAATGTTACTAAATGGATATAAGAAAAAGCAAGTAAAACAAAAAGTATTAGATATGATTGAAAAGGTAGGACTTACAGAATTCAAAAACACAAAAGTATCAAAACTTTCAGGTGGTCAAAAACAAAGAGTAGCAATTGCAAGAGCAATGATAAAAGAAACACCAATAATAGTAGCAGACGAGCCAACAGGAAACTTAGACTCAGCTTCTAGTAAAGATGTAATAGAGCTTCTTAAAAAAGTTGCAAAAGATAGGCTAGTAATAGTAGTAACTCATAATATAGAGCAAGTAGAAGAATATGCAACAAGAATTATAAAAATGCATGATGGAAGAATAATAGAAAATAAGGAAATTAAAAAAGTAGAAATTCCAGAAAAAGTAGAAGAAAGCAAGTATACAAAAATAACTATTGCAAACAAATATAGGTTAGGAATAAGAAATACATTTAATATAGTACCTAAGTTTTTACTATTATTTGCAGTATTTTTATTTATAACAGTAGCACTACTTAGTGAATATGCAAGTTTTAGGCAAACAGAGTATGAAGCAAATAAAGCAGGATATAATGTATATTTTAGAGATTTATCGGAAGAAAGAATTATAATAAAAAAGAAAGATAAAACAGCATTTACTAATGATGATTATGACAAAATTAAGAAATTAGAAACAGTCAATTATGTAGTAGAAGATGATATAACATTAGATAGTGGTATTAGTATTTTTAATGATGAAATGGGAATTTATTTATATGGAGATGTAAAAGAAGCAACATCTTATAATGGAAATTTAACAGCAGGCAGAATGCCAGAAAATGAAAAGGAAATAGCAGTTAAAATTCCTAGTGATTACTATTATGTAAGAAATGGAGTAGAAGAAGTATTAGATAAAAAGTTTAAAATTCAAAACCAAAATGCAGCTTATAATGGAGAAGAAAGAGAAATTACAGTAGTAGGAATAGAACTTTATGAAGAAAGTGAAATATTTAGCTATGGTAGAAACACAAAACTTTATGTAACTAGCCAATATTTAGACGAATATAGGAAAGAGCTTAACCAATATTATAGTAAAATAAAAAGTCTATTTGCAGGTAAATATTATGAATCATATCCAGGAAACCCATATTTTAGAATAATGCCAAGTGATAAAGTAGCATCTGGAACTGCAGTAGTTAGTGATGAAGCAAATTATTTATTTTCAGATTATAGAGCAAGAAATAAAGACTTAAAAATAGAAATAGAAAACATCTATTATAAAGAAGAACTAAATTTAAAAGTAGCGAATACATATACAAAAAATTCATTTACAAGGTTAACAGGATATAAAAAATATGATGAGAATAAAGGAGGAGTATTTGTAAATAAAGAAGACTATACAAGTTTATTTAACAAACCTTCATATCAATCATCTGTATTTGTAAAAGATGAAAAAGACTTAGAACAAACTGTACTAAAATTAGAAGAACTAGGAATATCAGCAAGACCAGTAAGAGAATTTAAAGTAAATGAAGGAAAAGAAATACTTCAAATAATAAAAATATTTAAGCTAGTAGTAACAGTTGTATTAATATTAGCACTATTCTTTATATCATACTTCATTATAAGAATAATACTAAAATCAAGAAATGTATATTTTACAACCTTAAGAATGCTAGGTGCTACAAATAAAAATGTAAAAAGAATATTAGATATAGAGTTATTTATAAATTCAAGTATAGCATACTTTGGTTTTATGATATTTATACTTTTAAACAAACTAGAAATTTTAAATATAGAATTTATAAAAACATTATTAAAATTCTTAAGTTTAAGAGAATATATCCTTATGTATATAATTCTAATTATAATGTCATGGCTAATATCAAGAAGATTTTCAAAACGAATATTTAAAAAATCAGCAATAAAAACATATAACGAGGAGGTATAAATATGATAAAAATAGAAAAAGTAAATAAATATTTTAATAAGCACAAGAAAAATCAAATACATGTCATAAATAATACCTCACTTGAATTTGGCGAAAATGGATTAGTAGCATTATTAGGGCATTCAGGAAGCGGTAAAACAACATTACTAAATGCCATAGGTGGGCTAGATAAAGTTAATAAGGGTAAAATATATATAAATGGACAAAAAATAACAAAAAGAACTAGCCACAAAATAGATAAAATAAGAAACTTAAACATAGGCTACATATTCCAAGATTACAAACTAATAGATAATATGACAGTATTTGAAAATGTTGCAATGGTACTAAGAATGCTAGGAATAAAAGATAAAAAAGAAATAAAAGCAAGAGTAGAATATGTATTAAATTGTGTTAATATGTATCGATATCGAAACAGACTAGCAAGTATGCTATCAGGTGGGGAAAGGCAAAGAGTAGGAATAGCAAGAGCAATTGTAAAAAATCCTAATATAGTAATAGCAGATGAGCCAACAGGAAACTTAGATAGTCAAAATTCATTAGAAATAATGAATATAATAAAAGCAATATCAAAAGATAGGCTAGTAATACTTGTAACACATGAAGTAGACTTAGCAAAATTCTATGCTTCAAGAATTATAGAAATAACAGATGGAAAAGTTATAAAGGATTATGAAAATACTGACGTTAAAGATTTAGATTATAGAATAGACAACAAAATTTATTTAAAAGATTTTGGAAAAACTGAGAATATAAATAAAGACAATATAAACCTAAAAATATATGGAGAGCAAGAAGATAACTTAAATTTACAAATAGTAATAAAAAATGGAAACATATATATAAAATCAGAAGATAAAAAAGTAGAAGTAATAGATGAAACTTCAAGTTTAGAACTTGTAGACGACCATTATAAAAAAATAGATAAAACTATATATCAAGAATATAATTATGACATAAGCAAAGTAATAAAAAAAGATATTAAGCCTAAATACAGTGGGGTATATAGTCTTCTAAAATCTACAATAAATGGCTTCAAAAAAATACTAAACTATTCAATACTAAAAAAACTTTTATTAATAGGTTTCTTTGTATCAGCAATGTTTATTGTATATGCAATTAGTAATATGGCTGGAACATTAAAAGTAGAAGATAAAGACTTTATAAGTAGAAACAAAAATTATTTAGAAGTAAAACTTCCAAATTTAAAAGTAGAAGAATACTTAAAATATGAACAAGACGAAAATATAAATTATATAATGCCAGGAGATAGTAATGTATCATTTGAAATAAAAAATGAAGACTATTACCAAACAAGTAAAATGAATGCAGAACTTTCAGGTTCACTTTCAAGTATTAACATGCTTACAAATGAAGATATAATACAAGGAAGAATGCCAGAAAATGAATACGAAATAGTAATAGATAATATGATAATAGATAAAATTACAAACTCAGCTACTACTTTGGTAGCACATGCAGGAATAAAAAGCGGATCAGAACTCTTAGAAAAAGAAGTAACAATTACGAATATGAAACCATTTAAAATAGTAGGTGTTACGAATAAAAATAGCCCATCTATATATGCATATGAAAGTAATTTTATAAACATACTTTCAAACTCTAAAGGTTCGGGAAACAGTATGGGAATAATGGTTGAAACACAAACTAACGAAAATGAGCCAGAAACAAATATAATAAATTACAAATTAAAAAAAGATGAAATAACATTAAAAAAAGGAAGACTTCCAGAAAATGATTATGAAACAATAGTAAATATAAGTAACCAATATAACATGAAACTAAATAAAAAAATTAAAACAAAAGTAAATGAAGTAGAACTTACAGTAGTAGGTTATTATGATAGTACCACAGACTTAAATGCATATTTAGTAAATGAAAACACAGCAAAATATAAACTAATAAGCCAAAGTCAAAACTTAGTAATATATGCAAAAGATATTACAAAGGTAGCTGAGAAATTAGACAAAGACTATAATTTATATGTAGAAAATACATATGAAAATGATAGAGAAAACTACTTAAAACAGCAAAGTTCTTCAAGAAAAAGCAGTATAATATTTGCAAGTATAATACTAGCAATATCACTTGTAGAAATATTCCTAATGATGAGGTCATCATTCCTTTCAAGAATAAAGGAAGTAGGAATATTGAGGGCAATAGGAGTTAAGAAAAGCGACATTTACAAAATGTTTGTAGGAGAAATATTAGCAATAACTAGTACAGCAAGCTTGCTAGGAATACTATTTATGAGCTACATATTAAGCTGTATAACACAAATAAAATACTTAGGAGGTATGTTTGTAATAAACTTTTGGGTAATATTATTAAGTATAATACTAGTATATGCTTTCAATATAATAGTAGGTTTACTTCCACTATTTGGAGTACTAAGAAAAACACCAGCAACAATACTTGCAAGACATGACTTAGAATAAAAAATTAATAAAAATGTAAGGACCGCTATGAGTGGTCCTTACATTTTTATGCAACCAATTAAACCTAAAATTATAAAGATTTAAAAATTCAGCAATAAATCCTTGCAAAATTATGTAAAATAATGTATAATATAAAAGATAGATGGTATATAAACCAAATAAATAATTTTAGGAGGGATTTATAAAAACTTAATATGTGTGTCATTTAATAGTAAAGTAAAGAGTAATAAAAAACTGAATATGGAACATACTAACAATATTTTCTAATGGAAGGAGATTAACTATGAACGACATTATGAACAAAATTGGCAAGGACATTTTTAGCAAGATCAACAAAGGCACATTAATTATTGCAGGAGCAATTGTAGCTGTTATCATTATGATAATTGTAGGTATATCTTCAGTACATTCCAATGCTATTAATTATTATGAGAAAGTAACAGAGGCACAATCAGCAATTAAAGTTGAGGAAAAACGGAGAGCAGATTTAATTCCTAATCTCGTAGATTGTGTTAAGGATTATAATAGGCATGAGTACGAAACGCTTTTAGCTGTTATCGATGCTCGAAGCCAGCAATCTGGAGAAATTACAGATGAATTAGCACAGGAAATAAAAAACGAGTTGAGAGTTGTTGTAGAAGCATATCCTGAGCTCAAAAGCCAAACTAATTATGATGAATTGATGAAAGAGCTTAGCACAACGGAAAATATGATTGCTGAAGTAAGGAAAAATTACAATAATGCAGTAACTCGATATAATGTATATACTCTTCATCCAATTCGTAAATTTTTCCTTTCAATTACAGGATATGAAAGAGTTGAGTTTGAAAAACTTGATTATAATGTTTCAGAGGATGCACCTACAAACTTATTTAAATAGAGGGCTACAGTATGGAGATAAAGAAAAGAGAAGTTATATTCAGTATAATAATTATTGCAGTAATGCTAATTATAGGATTTGGAATTAGCGAAAAAATACGGCAAAATATGCTTGAAAAATATCAAAGGTATGATTTAGCAGTAAAAATAGATAGCGAAGAACTATTTAGCTATGGAATGAGTACAAATGTTGGCGATGCTTTTGTATATGGAGATTTAAGAACTATTGATCCAGTTACCTTTTCAGAGCTTGGAGAAGTATATTCATATGTGAAAAAGGAAGAACAAGAGTATCGTAAGCATTATAGAACAGTAACTAAAACATATACAGATTCCAATGGAAAAACAAAAACAAAAACAGAGATAGAAGAATATTGGACATGGGATACAATGAGAACAGAAAAAAGAACAGCAACAAGAATTGCTTTTTTAAATGTTGAATTTGATTATGAAAAAATACCATTTCCAACAAGTCATCATTTAAAAACAATTAGCACAGGGTATCATAAAAGAAATGTCTATTATGGTACAGATACAGATTTTCAGGGAACAATATTTACAATTCTTAAAGGAGATACTATTAATGCAACATCATTTTACAAAGATAAAACCATTTCAGAGACGATAGAAAATTTGGAATCAGGAAGTGAACTTGTTCTTTTCTGGATATTCTGGATTATTCTTACAGCTGGAGTAGTTGTAGGATTCTATTATCTGGAAAACAATTGGTTAGATTAAGCAATACTATAAATAAGTCAAGTATGTTATACTTGGCTTATTTTTTGGAAAGTTTTTGAAAGAATTAGAAAGATTTGGGACGTGTCTAAAAATTTACAAACTTAAATAACTAAGAAATATTCAAAGTTGTTTAAATATTTGTAAATTTTTAGACACGTCCCAAATCTTTCCATGTCCCTTGACTAACTTGAATTTAATGATATAATTTTAAGTATAAATTAATTAATAAGGAAAAAAATAAATGTCAAAGAAATATTTAGAAAAAGATGTACTACAAGCTGCTTTTGAAAGACTAGAAATTATATTTGATGAATTTGAAAACATTTATATAAGTGTTAGTGGTGGAAAAGATAGTTCGGTTATGGTTCAACTTGCAAATATTGTAGCAAAAAAGAAAAATAAAAAGTTTGACGTATTATATATAGATTTTGAAGCACAGTATACACATACAATTGAACATATTCAAAAATTAAAAGGGCTATCGCATATACGAGACTTTTACCATGTTGCACTTCCAATGGCTTTAAGAAATGCAGTTTCAATACTTCAACCAAAGTGGATATGTTGGGAAGAAGAAAGTAAAGATTTATGGGTAAGAGATATGCCAGAAGATTCTATTAATATAAAAAATTGCCCATTTGATTGGTTTAAAAAAGGAGAAGAATTTGAAGACTTTATTTTAGAATTTGCAGATTGGTACCAAAAAAAGTATAAAACAAAAGTTGCATGTGGAGTAGGAATTAGAACAGATGAAAGTTTAAATAGGTTTAGAACAATAGCTTTTCAAGACCATAAAATAAAATATAAAGACTACAATTGGACAACAAAAATAAAATTTAATGAAAGACATATAGAAGTATATAATTTCTATCCAATATATGATTGGAGAACAGAAGATATATGGGGAGCAGTAAGTAAGCTAAATTTAGAATTTAACTATATATATGAGCTAATGTATAAAAATGGACTAAGTATATATGAACAACGATTATGCCAGCCATATGGAGATGACCAAAAAAATGGACTAAATCAATTTAAAGCATTAGAATATGATACTTGGGGAAAAGTTTTAAATAGAGTAAATCGGAGTTAACTTTGGTAATATATATTGTAAAACAACGGCATTAGGAAATATAAAATCATCTAAACCAGACTTTATGACTTGGCAAGAATATGCAGTATTTTTACTAGAAAGTATAGGAATTTATAATAGAGATTTAATGCTCCATTATTATAAAAAAATAAAGAAATTTATGATATGGTATAAAAATAAATATGGAGTAGAAATAGAAAATATTCCAGAAGTAGCAGACAAAAAGTTAGAAAACCAGAAAAAAGCTATTTCATGGAGAAGAATCGCAAGAGCAATAGAAAAGAATGACTTTTATTTGAAAAAGTTATCATTTGCACAAACAAAAACAGATGATAAAGAACTAGAAAGGTTAATTCATAAATGGGACAACTTGCTAAATAGAAATACAAAAACAGATGATAAAAATTTAATAAAAATAATAGAAGAAAATGATAAAGTAGAAAGAGGGAATAATAATGATAGTAAAGATGAATAATAAAGATGAAAACTTTTATAAATATATGGGAAAGATATTTGGCTCAAGGCTAATACAAAATCAAACTAATGACAGAATATATGATGATAATAATAAACTATGGTATATATCATTAGAAGAAGATATAGTAGTAGCATTTGTTTCAGTAAGTAATGATATAATTAAAAATGTATATGGTACAAAAGAAGAGGCTTTAAAAGAAATTTTAAAAGAAGTAAAAAAAGATAATAAAATTAAAGATAGCACAGTTACAACATTATATGAAGAATTATATAAAGAAGCGGGGTACAAAGTTGTAAAAGATGTATATAAAAATTTTGTTGTTATATCATAGAATAACATATTTTTGTTGTAGGGGTCGCTACAAAAAAATAGTGAATAATGAATAGTGAATAGTGAATGGTGAAAAATTGATTGTAGGGGCGGCTATCTGACGTCCGCACTTCGAAGAAATTACCGAAGATTTCCAACCTCAAACTTCCATAAAGAAAGGAACCTAAAAAATGAAAGAAATAGAAATGCCAGTATTAAATGTTAAAATGGTCGATATAGACAAAGTCGTAGCAAATGATTATAATCCAAACAAGGTAGCTCCACCAGAAATGCAATTATTAAAGCATTCAATAGAGGAAGATGGTTATACTCAGCCAATAGTAACTTACTATGACAAACAAAATGACAAATATATAGTAATAGATGGTTTTCATAGATACCGTTGTGCAAAAGAATTCTTTCATTTAAAGCAAATACCAGTAGTAACAATAGAAAAAGATTTAGAAAATCGTATGGCAAGTACAATAAGGCATAATAGAGCAAGAGGAACACATCAAATTGTTGATATGTCACATATAGTATTAGATTTAACAAATATGGGATGGACAGAAGAACAAATTTCAAAACATTTAGGAATGGAACTTGACGAAATTATTAGGTTAAAGCAAATAACAGGTTTAAAAGATATGTTCGCAAATCATGTATTTAGCAAATCTTGGGAAGAATTTGATATAAAAGTTAAAGAAGAAACTAATAATGTATGAAAAAAAAGAGCATACTATAATCAAAAGAATAGAAAGGTAGATGATATAGTATGGAACAAAACCAAACAATTAATTGCACTGTTACCTCGTGCAAATACAATGACAGACAAGAACAACAATGTGGGTTAAAACAAATAATAGTAACACCAGTAGAAAATTGCGATACAAAGCAACCAGATGAATCTATGTGTAGTAGTTATAGAAACAGAAATTAGATAAAATTATGTAAAAAAGGTAGACATATTATAAAAAACACAGTATAATAATTATGCAACTAATAACTTGTTTATATCTGGAGGACTTATATGGATAATGAAAGCAAAAAAATGAAAGAGCTTGGATATAAAATAAATGGACTAAAACGGCAAGGAAAAAAGAAGGTAGAATGGAAACTTACAAATTCAGAAAGAAAATTTGTGGAAGAACTACTAGGAGAAGAAAAAGTAGTTCCATTTATATATCAAATACGTACAAAGAGTTTTAGCAATTTTAATAGCATAAAAAGCTCAATAATAAGAGAACTCCATTTTGCTAACAAGGCAGGCAAAAAAACAATAGGCCGGTCATTAAAAAAGCAAGAAATGGAAGAATTAGACAGAAACAAAATAAAGTATCATCCAATAAAGTTCATAATTTATTTAAATTAAAAAACAACCAAAAAGACTTGTGAAAAATTTCACAAGTCTTTTTGGTTGTTTTACTGAAACTTTGTTGTTAAAGTTTTTCTTAAACCATATGCATCAATACGATAGAAATAATCTCTTCCAAGAATTCCAACGTCTTTAGCATGTGTATCATGAACAACACGATTAGAATAAATATCTTTTTTCTTATTTGTACCATGATTTACAAGTACAAGTTTGATATGTTCAAAAGGAGTTAAAAATCCAATCAACTCATTTGCTTTAGCATGAGCAGACATTTCAGCAGTAAATAATACACAGGCAAGCTTCTGAACTCTTAAGCCACAGCAGTCAACTATTTCTCCATGCTGGCAGTCATAAAGCCGTCTTCCCATTGTACCTTCAGCACAATATCCTGTAAAATGTATTACAACATTAGGATTTTTTAAATATTGAGGTATAAGAGTTCTACAAGGACCATTAGAGCCCATACCAGAAGTTGCAAGTAAAATGGAGCATTCATTGCTTTCAATTATAGAATTCCGCTCAGCTTTAGAAGAAATATAAGAAAAGTTTTCGGGTAAGAATTTTCTACATTCTTCTCTGTTATCAAGACCATCTCGTAAATATAATTCGGTATATTTAATAGCCAGTTTTCCATCAAGATATATAGGAATACTCTTATCAAGCTTACCTTCATCTTGCCATTTTTTTAATAAAAGCATTACTTCTTGAGAGCGACCTAATGAAAAAACTGGAATAAGTATCTTCTTTTTAGATGATACTGCATCTAAAATGTTTTTTTCAAACACATACTCAATATCTGTAGAATTCATGTCGCCGTAAGTAGATTCCTGAATAATACTAACAGGCAATTGATGAACCCACTTTGGAAGAGGTTTTACATCAAAAAACATATTTTTATTGTTATAATCACCTGTAAATATTAAATTTATATCGTCATAATGTTTATTAGAATAATCATGATACTTAATTTGCATTAAAATAATAACTGCACCAGGTAAATGACCATTCATAAAAAAAGTAACTTTAATGTTTTTGTCTTCATCAAGCCAAAAGCTTTTTTCAAAAGGGTGACCCTTCACATGTTTTAATGTTTCATCAACATCAGCCTCTGTATATAAAGGAGGTTGATTCAACATCTCAGAATTATTTTTTTCTACATTGCAATTATCCTGCAAAGCATAAGGAATTAACTTAGTAGCACTTTCTGACATATGAATATCACCACGATATCCATTTTTAACTAAATAAGGAAGGCAACCTATATGATCTGCATGAGTATGTGTTATCAATACATAGTCAATAGTAGAGGGATCAAAAGGTAAACTCTTATTAAGTTCAGAGTATTCAGATTCCTGATAAATACCAAAATCTACAAGAATTTTCTTTTTAGTGCCATTAGGAAATGTTATAGGAACAAGATTTCTTGAACCTGTTACTTCCTTGTTAAAAGCTATAACATCTACATAAGGCCGAGACGAATTACCCATATAAAAATCTCCTTTCGCAATAAAAATTTTTATTTGCTTCAATATCAATTATGGAAACATTTTATCATGAATTTAACATAAATTCAATACTAAAATAAAAAATATTAAAAAAATGTAGAAAAATATTGAAATTTGTATTTAAACATGATAGAATGTCGACATAAATTATAGTAGGAAAGGAGAAAAAAGAAAAAATTATTATATTTTGTAACTAAAAACAATGTGCAACATGAAAATAAATTTTAAAAAACAAAAGGAGGATTTTAGTTATGAAAGGAAAAAAGAAAGATGTAGTTATTTGGCTTAATTATGAAGGAAGAACAATAGAAATTTCAGCTAATGAACTTCAGCAAACAATTCAAAAGGCAAAGTTTAAACCTGATGTAGAAGAAATATGTTTAAGATTCAATATAAAGGGTGAAATACTTGACATTCCGGTTAAAATTTCTGATATGAGAAAAGCTATTAAACAGGCAATATTAGTTAAAAAGTTAGTACCAAATTCCTTGACAGAATACTTGGAAGATATAACACAAAAATTAATGATGAAACCTATTATGCCAATAGCAAAAAGAGAGCATGAACTTGAAAAAGTATGGTTTTACATTTCTCAAAAGGTAAGAAACAATGTATTTCTTACAGGAGAGATTGATGTAGGAAAAACTGCAATTGCACATGAAATAACACGGCAGATTTCTACTAATGAATGCCCTAAAGAGTTTTATGAAAAACGAGTATTGTTATTAAGACCTGAAAAGTTATTAAACATAAAAAGTGATAGAATTTATGAAAGCACAGTAAGAAAATTAATGAACTTTTTGGTTGAAAACAGGAAGAGTATAGTATTATATATTGATAATGCATTTTTTATGATAACAGATGAACTTTTAATTATGATGTTATATGCATGTATAAAGAAATATAATATTCCGATGATTGCAACTATAAATTCAGAGTACTATGATAGATACTTTTTTGAGAATACAAGTATTTCAAAATACTTAAATGAAGTTTATGTAAAAGAGCCTGAAATGGAAAATATAAAGTCAATGATTGAAAGCCACTTAAGACTTTTCGAAAATAGGTATAAAGTTAAATGCACTGAAGAAGCAATTAAATTTGGAATTTATACAGCATGTCTTTCTGAATCATCTTCTTCAGAGCCAGGAAATGTAATAAGCATTTTCGAAAAAGCATTTCGTGAAGCTAGAAGAAAAGGCAAAAAAGAAGTGGATAAAGAATGTATATTAAGTTGTTATAACACATATCTTGAAAATTATGAAAATACACCTGAGAAAGAAAAAAGAGCAACTTCATATCATGAAACAGGACATTATATTGTTCAAGTTATGTGCCAACATCGAAGTGATGTTAAAATATCGTGTGTATCGATATTGCCAATGATGTGGTGGGCAGGAGTAACTATGTCATATTATGACATAAAAGAGTATGCAATAAGGTCAAAAGAATATTTTATAGATCAAATAGCAATGTCATTAGGAGGCAGAATAGCTGAAAAGAGAGTTATTAATACAAACTCAACAGGAGCATCGAATGATTTAGAAAAAGTGAATGCTTATGCAAAAGCTGTTGTAATGAGATGGGGATTTTCAGATAAAGAGGGTAATAAAAACAGAAGTTATGATTATGAAGATTATTTCCTTATGCCTGAAAGCAAAAAAGAACTAATTGACAAAGAAATTCAGGAGTTGATTGATGCTGGAATGAAAAGGGCAGAAGAAATTATTAGTAAAAATGAAGGACTTCTTAAAGTAATTGCTGAAAGACTTCTGGTAGAAGAAATTCTTACAGGTGAGGAACTCGAGCAAATCTGTAAAGAATATGAAGAGGGTGTTACAACTAAAGAAGTTGAAGAAACAACTGAAACACCTGAAGAAACCGAATAATAATTTTTCTTAAAAAAGAGGATACAGTTAATATTGTATCCTCTTTCTCTGTCCATTCGGGACGTTGCTCTGCATATTCCATTCGTAACTCGCTTTGCTCGAACGACTGGAAAATCCTAATGGGTAATCTGTCCCTTTTGGACATCTTGACTTAAAATGAATATAAATATATAATATGCAAAGAATAAAAACAAGGGAGGAAAAAGTAATGTTAGTAACAACAAAAGAAATGTTTGAAAAATCAATGAAAGAGCACTTTGCTATAGGTGCATTTAATGTAAATAATATGGAAATAATACAAGGAATTGTAGATGCAGCATCTGAAGAAAAATCACCAGTTATTCTTCAAGCTTCATCTAGTGCAATAAAATATGCAAGAATAAATTATTTAATGAAAATGGTAGAAGCAGCAGTAGAAGAACACCCAGAAGTACCAGTAGCACTTCATTTAGACCATGGACCAGATTTTGAAACATGTAAAATGTGTGTTGATAGCGGTTTTACATCAGTTATGTTTGATGGTTCAAAATATGACTTTGAAGAAAATATAAGACTAACTAAAGAAGTTGTAGATTATGCACATGCTCATGGGGTAGTAGTAGAAGCAGAACTTGGAAAATTAGCGGGAATAGAAGATGATGTAAATGTAGAAGCAAGCGATGCAATGTATACCGACCCAGAACAAGCAAAAGAATTTGTAGAAAGAACAGGATGTGACTCTTTAGCAATAGCAATAGGAACAAGCCATGGAGCATACAAATTCAAAGGAGAAGCAAAATTAAGATTTGATATATTAGCAAAAATAAAAGAATTAATACCAAACACACCAATAGTATTACATGGAGCTTCAACAGTAATACCAGAATTAGTAGAAATGTGCAACAAATATGGTGGAGATATACCAGGAGCAAAAGGTGTCCCAGATGAAATATTAAATGAAGCAAGTAAAAAAGGTGTATCAAAAATAAATGTAGATACAGACTTACGATTAGCAATGACAGCACAAATAAGAAAAGTATTTACAGAAGAACCATCAAGCTTTGACCCAAGAAAATACCTAACACCTGCAAGAGAAGAAGTAAAAAACACAGTAAAGCATAAAATAAAAGATGTATTTGGTTCAGCTAATAAATTATAAAATTATTGTAGGGGCGATTATTTCTTAGCTCTTCGAGCGAATAGCGAGTTAGAGATAAGTTATGCGTTAGCTTAATCGCCCGCAATTCCAGCGAAATTGCTTATAAATAAATTTTATTATGTTGAATGTAGGTTAGAGAAAGTTGGAAGTTGGAGGTTAGAATTTATAGGGTAAATGCTTCGAAGAAATTACCCCAAAATCCAACCTCCAACTTCTAACTTCCAACCTCCATTTTAATGCATCCAAACAGCAATATTACTAAATATTATGCAAAAAACACTAAAAGCGACTACACTTGCACCACCAAAAATATTTTTTTCATTTTTAATTTCATAAATAGAATATACAATACTTTCTATTAATATATATATTGAAAATAATAAAAACAAAATATGATATACAATATTTAACATATAAACCATCCTCTTAGAATTTTAAGTTTCTGTAATTAAGAAACCAGATTTTATATTAACAGTGCTATTTACAGTAAAAAAAGAGTTTTGATAATTTTCTTGCCAATTAAATTCATCAAGTTCTTGTTTAGTTAAAAATTTAGATAAAATACTTCTTCCAAAACCATTAATGTCAGAATTAAAAGATTTAGATGTTTTATATAAATAATTTTGCATTTGCAATTTTATATATTCTCCTGCAGAAGAAGAGATTTCCTCTAAAATAGTAGAATCTAAATAATTGCTATTATCCTTCATAGAGTAAATTCTCCCATCAAATTTGCAGTCAACAGTAATATAGGGAGTACCATTTATTATATCTACTTTTG
Source organism: uncultured Clostridia bacterium (assembly GCA_948664205.1). Lineage (GTDB taxonomy): Bacteria > Bacillota > Clostridia > TANB77 > CAG-508 > UMGS1663. The sequence continues at coordinate 22,983 of CAPNDH010000007.1, forward strand.
GTTTTGTATTATTATTATGATATAAATATAAATCTAAATAATTTTCTTCATCTTGTGGATCAACAATAGTAATTAGAAATCCATCAACTTGATTATTTATAATAGAAAAACATACTGTTTCAATAGCATTTAGTTCACCAACTAATTTATCTTCTTTAAATACTGCTAAGCCAATATTTTCTGCACCTCTTTTTCCAGAAATGCTACTCTCATTAGATTTAATATTTCCAGCATTTAAAGGGTCTTCTGAAGAATATTGTTTTAAATTATTATCATCTTCTTCAACCATTCCTCCAAGTATTGCATAAGGCTGACAAGAATTACAAGTTAAACCATTATAAAAGTCACCAATAGTGCTATTTGTAGTATAACCAGTATATTTACTAGAGTTAGGGAATATCTCATAATACTTAGTTGGCAAACTTTCTATACTAGGTTTTGAATTTTCAATATAGTATTTAGCATCAGTTTTACTAACTACAATATTAGTAGAAGGTCTAATTTGAATATTATTTATTAAAGTATAAATTTTATTTCCAATACCTTCTACTGCAACCTCTTCAGAAAATACAATTAATTTGCAATGTGATAAATTAATTTCTTTTCCAATATAACTATTCATTAAATTAATTGCAGAATTTATAGAACTTGTTTCAACAGTATTAATAATAGCTGTATTTTGTTCAGAAGAACCATCCTTTGATACAGAAGAAGGTTTAGCTATTTGAAAACTTATTTTTAAATTATTCCCAGTATCACCTTTATCAATACCAATTGCAATTACAAAAGCCAAATTATCAATGCTAAAAGAAGTATATGAAGATGAAAATGCAAGTAATAATAAAAGAATAATTACTGCAATAAATATGTTTCTAATTAATTTATTTACTTTAATTATAATAATCACCTACTTAAAAATATTATACAAATATATTTTCCAAATAATAATTTTAATATACAAATTTAAATAATTTTAAATTACTGTAGGGGCTAAATTGGTAAGGAATACATCTTGGGAAATACCGAATTTCGCCCTTTAACTAATTAAATTATTAGTATAAATTTAGTTTCTTCTTTCTTTTCGTCTTTTTATATTAGCAAATATGAGCAGTAATAAACAAAATGCATAACTAAAACCTAATATAATATACTTATAAATATTTGCTTCATAATATTTTACATTTGCATAGTTTTTAGGTAATAATGCAATACCGAGTATCAAAATAGAAAAAGGATAAGCAAGTATTTTAGTATTCTTAATATTAGTAATTTTTTTGAAAATTAGCATTGAAAACCTAACTACTATACTTAAATAACAAGCAAAAACTAGCATCCAAATTAGTAAAAATATAGACTCTAACCTTACAAAAAAAGTACCAATCTCAATATATCTTGCAGCAAAATATAAAGGTAATATTTCATCTTCAGATACGAAAAATGAAAACATAAACAATATTACAGAAACAGTAAGTATTATATATATAGCAAATATTACAACAGAAGTAATTGCTACTTTTTTAAAGTTTTCTGGCTTTTTTAATAAAGGTGGTAAGAAGTATAAAAAAGCTATACCAGAAAAAGAATAAATATTTCCAATTCCTAAAATAAAAGTATTAACAAACCCATTTCCTAAAATAGGAAAAACTCTAGTAAAAGAGAAACTTTTTATATTAGAAGCGAAAAGAAATATAATACTAAATAGCATTATAGGAATAATAATTAAGTTAGTTTTTAAAGTTGCAGTAAATTCTAATTTACTTGTAATTGCAATACATATAATAAACAACAGAATTACAAAAAATACATCTGTCATGGGGTAATATACTATTTCAATTGCTTCACAAAACTCTCTAAGTAAAACACTACAGCTTATAGTAAAATAAGATATAAAAAAAATACCTAATATTTTTTTAAAAATTGGACCTCCTAAATACTCAGAAATATCTAATATATCTGAGCCGAGGAAAGTTTTTAAATAATTTAACTACAATAAATATAACACCTAATAAAACAAGACTTACAAAAACTAAATTTAGCAAAATAGAGCATTTTATATCAGAAAGTAAGTTTCTAGGAACAGATAAAATAGTATGTGTTATAGAAATTGTAAGAATAAGAGCAATCGCTTCTTTAGTTCCAATTTTTGAATCGTTCATGAGAAAATCCATCCTTTTTTATATCATGTTACTATTCACAGATATGATAACTAGAAGTCAGTGCAGGATGTTTAATATATATTAAATATCCGTTGTAGGACATATACAAATTTATAAACTGTGAATAGTAACTATATCATTTACTAAAATAGGAAAATTTATACAAAACTATTGAAACATTATGTAATTTATGATAAAATACTCACATAAAACTAGTAAAATTGCCTACTAAATTTTAGTAGAGAGAAAGTCAAGAGGACAAAATATGCAGATTTATGAAACCAACCAAATCGATGTTAGGCTAAAGTATGACATTGTTGATGGTGTAACAAGTGGAGAGATTTATTTAAAAACAGAAGAAGGAGATAAAGAAAAAGAATTGTGGATAGGAAGTATAACAGAAGGACCTAAAGGCACTTGTAAGATAAATGTCATAAAGAAATTTGCATATGACAGCGATATAAAGGAAGACTTGAAAAAATTAAAACCCGAAATCGTAAGCTTCATAAATATGTGGCACGAAAGAGCCAGTAGGGGATACTGCTAAAATAATTAAAGGAAAAGAAACGGTGTAGTTTACAACTGCACCGTTTTTTACTATTATATTATAAGAACAGTACACTACTTTACTTTAAGATTGTAATAGCTTATATTAAAAATGAATAGTTATAAAAATTTACCTAATTAAATCCTTTTTTTATATGAAATATTTAAATTAGTGAATAGTTAAATTCGCACTTGTGGAACATTTATTTATAGAAACTAACCAAAAAGGAGATTATCATTCGATATATCTCCTTTTGGTAAATTATTTGGATTGTAAGAGTTATCTCAAAATTTTCCTCTTCTTTTCATTTCTGCTCTTAAATCAAAATAAAATTTTGTTTTAGGATTGTTAAGATCCGTATCGTCTACTTTTGCAGCCAAATGTTCTTGGACCATATAGTCTCCATATCCAAGAATTTCAGCAAGAGCTGTTCCTTCAACATTAAAATATTTCTTTAGTCCTTCCCGAATTTCTTTGTTAGTCATCATATTAACTCTCCCTTCATTTCTGTAAAAAATTATAATTTACATACTACCCTAAAAAGCTTTATCTAATTTAATTATATCACATTATGTTGATTTTGACAATATGTAATACAAAATTAATACAAAATGAATAGCAAAGTAAATATTATATATCATTTCTAATATAAAATTTATTTTATCTTTTTCTTTCATTTCCAATACTTTGGAAAAAGAATATTTTGATATTTTTATTAAGTTCAAATTTTATCTGAAATAAGAATTATATAAAGAAGAGATATTTAGTTAATAGTGAAAAATGAATAATGAATAGTTAATAGTACATAAGTGCTCTTAGAAGTAGATTATAACTATTCACTATTCATTATTCACCATTAACTATTCACTGCGACTTGCAAAAGTCGCACTTATGGAGCGGGTAGCGAGAATCGAACTCGCGCTATCAGGTCGGAAGCATGACATTCTACCACTAAATTATACCCGCGTTACTAATTTTTATTATATAATATATGACTGTATTTGGCAATATGTAAGAGTCATAAAATTAACAAAATATTTAGAAAAAAGTATTGTTTTTTTATAAAATTTAATATAATATGTATGTAAATAAAATAGTTAAAAGGGAGTAGCTTAAAAACTACTAATCAACATCACGGCAATAAATGCATGGTTAGTAACCTTATATATAGGTAAGCAAGACTTTTAAAGAAGGAGGTACATTAGAATGTAAAAAATTCTTTAAAAGTTTTGCTTTTTTATATAATAGAATAATTACGTACAGTTTATTAAATTTACTTTTGTATATAATAATGTTAAAGGAGAGGATTTGTTTGAACGAAACATGGTTTAATAAAAGCATAGAAGAAACTTGTAAAATATTAGAAACTAATATAAATGTAGGCTTAAACAATGAGCAAGTACAAGAAAAAATAAATAAATATGGAGAAAATAAACTAAAAGAAAAAAAGAAAAAAAGTTTAATTATAAAGTTTTTAGAACAATTTAAAGATTTTATGATAATAGTATTAATAATAGCAGCTCTTGTATCAGGAGCAGTTGGAATAGCAGAAGGAGAAGGAATAACTGACACTATTATAATATTAATTGTAGTAATAGTAAATGCAATTATAGGAGTAACCCAAGAAAACAAAGCAGAAAAATCTTTAGAAGCACTGCAAAAATTAAGTAGCCATGCTACAAAAGTTATAAGAAATGGTGAATTAATTGTTATTCCATCAAGCAATTTAGTGCCAGGCGATATAGTAGTTTTAGAAACAGGAGATTATGTACCAGCAGATTTAAGAATAATAGAAGCTATAAACCTAAAATCTCAAGAAGCAAGTTTAACAGGAGAATCAGTCCCAGTTGAGAAAAGTGCAGAAAAAATAGATCAAGAAGAAGTAGGCATAGGAGATAGAACCAACATGTTATTTTCCTCTAGTTTAATTACTTATGGTAGAGGAAAAGGAATTGTTGTAGAGACAGGAATGAATACAGAAGTAGGTAGAATAGCAGGAATTTTAAGTGATACAGTAGATAATGAAACACCACTTCAAAATAGATTAAATAAACTAGGCAAAACTTTAGGAATAATAGCTTTAGCAATATGTGTAGTTATATTTATAATAGGAATATTATATGGAAAAAACTGGATACAAATGTTTATGACATCTGTAAGCTTAGCAGTAGCAGCAATACCAGAAGGATTAGCAGCAGTATCAACCATTGTGTTAGCAATTGGTGTACAAAGAATGGTTAAGAAAAATGCAATTGTGAAGAAACTTCCAGCAGTAGAAACACTAGGTAGTAGTACAGTAATATGTTCAGACAAAACAGGAACATTAACACAAAATAAAATGACAGTACAAAAAATTTTTACAGATAATGAAATTATGGATATAGAAACTTTAGAAAAAGTAGATACAGATATAACAAAAATTTCAGAATTAGAAAGACTAGTTCACATTTCAATGTTATGTAATGACACAAAAATAACTACTAACAACGAACTAACAGGAGACCCAACAGAAACAGCTTTAGTAGATATGGGCTTCAAACTAGCATTTGAGCCATCAATATATGAACAATACCCTAGAGTAGCAGAACTACCATTTGATTCAGAAAGAAAGCTAATGACAACAGTTCATAAAGTAGGTGAAAAATATTTAGTATATACAAAAGGTGGAGTAGATGAACTTCTAGCAAGATGTAATTCATATATAATAGATGGAAATATAAAACAAGATTTAGAAGAATATAAAAATACAATATCAACAAAAAATGAAGAAATGGCAAAAGAAGCCTTAAGAGTACTTGCTTTTGGTTACAAAGAAATAGACCATATACCATCAAAAGAAGAAATAAAAAATATAGAAAAAGACTTAATATATGTAGGAATGTGCCGGTATGATAGACCCACCAAGAGAAGAAGCAAAACTAGCAGTAGAAAAGTGTAAAAAAGCAGGAATAAAAACTGTAATGATTACAGGAGACCATAAAATTACAGCAATAGCAATAGCAAAAAAACTAGGAATACTAGAAAATGAAGATGAAGCAATAACTGGTACTGAACTTGAAAAAATGAGTCAAGAAGATTTAGAAAAAAATGTACGAAAATATAGTGTATATGCAAGGGTAAGCCCAGAGCACAAAGTAAGAATAGTAAAAGCCTGGCAAAAAAATGGCGAAATAGTAGCAATGACAGGAGATGGAGTAAATGATAGCCCAGCACTAAAAACTGCAAATATAGGTTGCTCAATGGGAATGGTAGGAACAGATGTAGCAAAAGAAGCATCAGATGTAATATTAACAGACGATAATTTTGCAACAGTAGTATCAGCAGTAGAAGAAGGTAGACGTATATATGATAATATATTAAAAGCAATACAATTTCTACTTTCAAGTAATGTTGGCGAAATAGTAGTATTATTTGTAGCAATATTAATAACACCATGGCTAGGAAAAGTATTTAATATAGATATAAATTTAATAGAAGTACTACTTCCAATTCACATTTTATGGATAAACCTAGTAACAGATTCACTTCCAGCCTTAGCCTTAGCATTTGACCCAGCAGAAAAAGATATAATGGAAAGAAAACCAATAGATAGTAAAAAAGGTATATTTACAAAAGGAATGAGCTTAAGAGTAATATATCAAGGTATAATGATAGGATTAATAACATTATCAGCATTTATTATAGGCTTAGCAACACCAGAAGACAAACTTCCAACAATGATTGCATATGAAAACAAAATAATATCAGTAGAAGAAATACAAAATATAGAAGAAGTTTTAGCAAATGGTGGAAGATATATAGAAAAGCAAGAAGTAAAAGTAGAAATAGGTCAGGCAATGGCATTTACAGTTTTAGCATTATCAGAATTAGTACACGTGTTTAATATAAGAAATAATAAAAAATCAATATTTAAAACAGGAATATTAGGAAACTCAAAACTATTATTAGCAGTTGGAGTATCTGCAATTTTAATGCTAGTAATTTTAATAGTACCATCATTAAGGCATATATTTAGCATACCAATATTACCAATAGGAAATATACTAGAAATAATAGCATTAGTATTCTCACCAATTGTAATAGTAGAAATATTTAAATTATTAAAAATAAACACATCAAAAGAAGAATAAAATAGAAAATTTCATATTAAACGTAGGGGCTTAATCGGTGAGGAATACCATATAGGAATACCGAATTATGCCCTTTATAAAATTAATATATGGTAATATTATTAATTATTAAATTCTACAGTTTTAAGTGTTTATAGCTATATATTGTAACATAAAATTGTAAAATAATGAAAAAATTTCTAAAAAACACTTGAAAACATTAACATAATATGTTAAAATATAATTACGTTGTAATTGTAAAGTTTTTTTAACAGTTTAAATTTGAAAAGCATAAGGAGGAAAAACAATGAACGCAAAGACTAACAAAACCAACAAAGGCAAGAACACAAGCAACAACACACAGAAAGTAAGAACTGGCGCTTTGGTAGTAACCGGACGGAAATCGTTAAACAGCTGCTGGTTGCAGACAGGTGACTCGTATGAGTTGATCGGTAAGTGTGGAAGAACTGCCAATCGGTCGCTTCCTAATGTGCAGGCTAGATATGAGCATGTACTGCAGGAAAATCGTATTCCGTACCGGAAGGTAACAGTGCCCAACAGGTATGACAAAACTAAGCAGTGTACCGTGTATGAGTATTGGAGTCCGGAGCAGCCCTATGAAGAAGAGACAATTCGGCGTACGTTATTTGTAGACATTTCTGATGAAGGAAGTGAGACCAAGATCTTCCAGAAAAGCGGAATGCACGAAGAGGTACTGCCGACATATGACACTGTTAGGGCAGCAATCGAATTGAGGAAACTTGTTTCCGAAAAGATCCAGGAGAGCGACTACAACAAGTATTACGAAATCGCTCAGACAGCTCTGGAAGGTTGCGATGCAGGTTATGGAGTAGGTTATCTTCAGGATATTGAACTGGAGACAGAAAACGGCAAAATCATGATCTTGCAGGCTCACAATTCCGAAGGCAAGAAAACAAGGTATTATGGAGTATTCGACATGAGTCACTTAAACAGTGAAAGTGTTGTTACATTGTATGTGCCGGAAGAAATTGCAGGTAGTATTATCGGCAAGGGCGCTAAGAACAGAAAAGACTGGGAGGAAAAGTTGGGAGTGAAGTACATCAAGGTCGAAGCGGTAAAAACCGTTAAAGAAGCTGAAGTTGCTCAGGCTTAAGAGCAACGAATGATCAAACAGAAAAGCAAGCTGTAATTAAAGCTTGCTTTTTCTGCTGTTATGAGAGAAATTAGTTAAAAGTATTGCAAAAGTTACATAATATGCTATAATATAAATTATAGAATGTTGAATATCTTTTTAACTGCCAAATATAAGGAGGAAAACACTATGGCAACGATGACAACAATGAGCAAAATGATCAGATCCCCGAAGCAGACAGTAGCTTTAAACAGCATGAACAAGGGCGCACTTAAAGATGCGAAGGGTTGCATGCTCGCTACAGAGTTTCTTGGGGGAAGGATTGCAGCAGTTCTCGAAGACAGAAATCTTCGGGCAGATATCGTAGCTGGGCGAAAAGACCGGTGTATCGATATTAAGTCTGGCAAAGACTGCTTCAGAGTGATGGCTGCTTATCGCAAAGATAAGTACACCGGATATTCGGTAATCTTTGATATGAATAAGATCAGAGAAGGCGGTTATATCACTCTGCAGGTTTCGAACGAGGACGTGAAAAAAAGCGTTATCGGTACAAACGGAGAGAACGTGAGAAACTGGTGCAAAGAGTTGAAGGTTGAAAAGATCACAGTCATTTGCCCTGAATGAGGGTGAACCAACAATAGCAAGCTATTTATAGCTTGCTATTGTTAGTTTTTATATAGTAAGAAAGTACACTATTTCAAGTCAGATTGTAGGGGAGGTTATTAGCTCGTCCGTGTGGAGAAAGCCACTTGTGTTTTATAACGAAATTAAAAAAACATCCTAAATTTGACAATAATTGGAAAATATGCTATAATTAATTAGTGGCGCAAATAAAAAAGCGTCAGAAAGGATGTTAAATTAAAATGAAAGATAGTAAAAGTGCCCTGAAAATTAAGCAGTTAATCAGTGTATTTCTTATAATAATGACACTAGGTACATACATGGGGCTATTTAAAACTAACGAAAGACAAATACAAATTTCAAAATTTGAAACAAAAAAAGAAATAGAAAAACTAGAAGAACAAGAAACTATAGAAGTAGCACAAGAAACGATCTATGAAAGAGAAATGAAAGTGACATCAAGATCAGAAATAAACAGAGACAAAAAAGAAAATGAAATTCCACAAGCAGTAGTGAAATATAAAAAGATAGAGGAAATTACAATATCAAGAGATATGGACTTAAGCCTAAGATGTGGAGTATCAAAAGAAGATTTTAATAAATTAATGTCAAACTTAAGAGTAGATACATCAGGTTTTTTCAAAAGAAATAGTAATACAATATATGAATTATGCGAAAAATACGAAATAAATGAAATATTTTTCTGTGGGCTTATTGCAGCAGAATCAGGATGGAATATAGCTTCAAGCCATAGAAATGCAAATAATTATATAAGTATGATGTCAAAAGGAAAACTAATAAAATATTCAACAGAAGCAGAAGGATTAGAAGCAGCAGCAAAACTATTACACAATAGATACTTAACTAAAGGAGGTTCTTGTTACTCTGGTAAAACATTATCAGCAGTACAAAAACGTTTCTGTCCAAACTCAAATACATGGGTTGGTTTAGTATTTGGTTGTATGAAACAAGTAATAAAATAAAATACAAAAATTTCCAGAAAAAGTTTTTGAAAAATATTGACATAATTTTTTGAAATATGTATAATATAATAAAAGTAACTAAAAAAGTTATTAAAAGAGGTGTACTGCTACCAAAAGTGCAGAGTTTTAAAAGAGGTATATCACTACCAATAAAAGTGAAGTTTTAAAAGAGGTGTACTGCTACCAAAAGTGCAGAGTTTTAAAAGACAAAATAGGGGCTAACAAGAAATGTTGGCTCTTATTTTGTCTAAATTTTTTATACAAGGAGGAAAGAATGAAAAAACAAAAATTAAACTTTTATGAGGTAGATGATGAATATATAGAATATTTATCGCTTTATGATGAAAAAATTATGAATGCAAAAATTAGAGAAAGAAAATTTAAAAGAAAATATATAGGAATATTATTTGAAATAAATAATGTTTTATATATAGCGCCATTATCGAGTTATAAAGAAAAACATAAGAAAATGAAAGAAAGAATAGATTTTATAAAGATAGGCGATATGTCAGTAATCAATTTAAATAATATGTTTCCAGTAAATGAAAAAAATATAAAACGAGTAGAAATTGAAAAAGAGAAAGATATAAATTATAAGCAATTATTAAGAAATGAATATAATTTATGCATACCAAAATTTAAAAAAATTATAAAAAATGCAAATGCATTATATAAACAAGTTGTAAAGTATAATATGCCAATAAGAGAAAGATGTTGTAATTTTAAATTTTTAGAAAGCATATGTGTAAAATATAATAAAAATGACTGTAATTATAGTATAAAAAATAAACATAAAAGACATAAAAAATATTGATAAATATATTTCATACTGATATAATAAAATAAATTTAATAGGAAGGAAGAAATTAAAATGGGATTAACAATAAAAAATGTAAGTAAAAGCTATGGCGACAAAAAAGTAGTTGATAACATAAGCTTAGAAATTAACAAACCAGGTGTATATGGCTTACTTGGAACAAATGGTGCGGGTAAAACTACTACAATTCGTATGCTTTTAGGAATATTAAAAAAAGATTCAGGTGAAATTAATTGGAATGGTAAAGAAGTAAAAAGAAAACATGTAAACTTTGGATATTTACCAGAAGAAAGAGGTGTGTATCCAAAAGTAAATGTATATACACAACTTATGTATTTTGCAAAATTAAAAGGAATGAAGGAAGAAAAAGCAGATGAAGCAATAAAATACTGGATGAAAAGGCTAGAAGTAGAAGAATACATGAATATGACAGCAGAGAAGCTATCTAAAGGAAACCAACAAAAAATACAATTTATAACAGCAGTAGTACACGACCCAGAACTTATAGTACTAGATGAGCCATTTTCAGGCTTAGACCCAGTAAATACAGAAATAATTAGAAATGTAATATTAGAACTAATAAAAAAAGGAAAATATATAATAATGTCAGCACACCAAATGAGCGTTGTAGAAGAATTCTGTACAGATATTCTAATATTAAACAAAGGTAAAACAGTATTACAAGGAAACTTAAAACAAATAAAAGATAGCTATAAAGCAAACAAATTATATATATCTACTAAACAAGATATAAAACAATATGTAAAAGAGCAGAATTTAAATATATACTTAGAAAAAGACAATGAATATGAAATAGATATAAAAGAAGAAGAGCAAGGTTATACATTATTTAATGAACTTGCTAAAAACAATGTGCAAGTAGAAAAATTTGAAATTAAAAAACCAAGTCTACATGACATATTTATAGAAAAGGTAGGTGAGTAATAAATGAAAGATTTATTTTTAGTAGCAAGTTTTACATTTAAAGATTTAGTAAAAAGAAAATCATTTATAATATCAAATATAATTATTCTACTTATTATAGTGCTAGGTTTTAATGTACCAGGAATTATAAAAAACATATCAAGTGGAGACGAAAGCTTTGGAAAAGATAAAATTACAATAGTAGATAATGAAAATATATATGAGGGAAGCCTAGAAGCATTAGAAAGTGCAGACTTAGGCTATCAAATAGAAGCATCAAAAGAAAAAATAAGTTTAGAAGAATTAAAAGAAAAAATAAAAAATGGAGATATAGAAGAAGCATTATATATTGAAACTAAAGAAGGAATGATAAATATTCAATATGTAATAGAATCAGAATCTTTAGGAACTTATGTGCCACAAGAACTAATAATGATATTACAATCTACATATCAAAACTTACAAATATCAAAATTAGGGGTAACAGGTGAACAGTTAGCAGTAATAAATATGCCATTTAATAGTGAACTAATACAAGTAGAAGAAAGTAAAACAGGAAATAGCATTTTACCAATGATGTTACTTTCAATAGTGCTATTCTATGCAATATATTTCTTCGCATATCAAGTATCAAGTTCAATAACAACAGAAAAAACATCAAAAATAATAGAAACATTAGTAACATCAACATCACCAAAAACAATAGTGCTAGGAAAAGCAATAGGTATAGGTTTAGCAGGTGTACTTCAAACAATAGTAACAGTTATTGTAGCATTAATTAGTGCAAAATTATTTTTAGATAGTGAATTAATAGACATGATACTAAGCTCTATAAACTTAACAGGTACAGTAGCTGTTGTAACAATAATTTACTATATATTAGGATACTCACTATTTGCATTACTATATGCCCTAACAGGTTCAACAGTAGCAAAACCAGAAGACGTACAATCAGCAAATGGTCCAGTAGCAATACTTGCAGTAATAGGTTTCTACCTATCATATTTTACAATGATGAACCCAGCAAGCAACCTAAATAAAATAGCAGCACTAATACCAATATCATCACCATTTTGCATGCCATTTAGAGTAATGATGGGTCTAGCAACAACAAGTGAAATATTAATATCATTAGCAATACTAGTAATAACAATACTACTAGTAGCAAAAATATCAATAAAAATATACTCTTCAGCAATATTAAATTA
>CAPNDH010000008.1 GCA_948664205.1 uncultured Clostridia bacterium
GGAAACTAGATATTTGTGTTTAATACTAGTTACCCACTCGATTTAGCGAAGAGCCGATGATATTATATATTTAACATAAATATGTTAAGAGTGTACTAAACTTATATTTCTTCAACCTTTAACATATAATATCCTACTAGTTCTAAATCTGTACAACCTTCTGGAGTTGAGCCTAGATTTCGTACTGGTCCCTCAATAAATTCTTTGTGTGACCATGTTCCATCTTCGTTTTGCCGTGCAAAGTGAATATCTCTATATGGAATATCTAAATATTCATCTGGTTCATAACCAAAATATAATGCTACTTTCCATTCTCCTTCTTTCATTTCTTCAGATAAACTACTTTTTCTTACTTTTATTCCTAATACTTTCATATCAGATAAAAAAGCTTCCTCGGTCTCTTTTTTGTCCCTTGGCGGATCGTAACCAGACATACTGCCTAAATTATATATATACCCTTCACTATATTTTTCTTCTTTATAACTTGAACCTAGAGCATATGAGTAGCAATTACTATCTGAATATAAACTACGCCATTCATATTTTAATGGATACCGATTTTGTTTTATTGATTCACGTATTAATTGTATTTTTCTTTCTTTTACCATATCTCCCTCCTAAAAATAATTATTTTCTTGGAATACTACTCATTTTTATGGATTGTATCATGTTGTTTTACATAAGTCAATATTAATTGTTTATCTTATTCACATTCATTTTTATACACTACTTTTCCAAATTTTATTTCATTTAATTTCTTTTGTACTTCCACTATTACAAGTGGTATAAATGATATTATTATTGTATATAACCATTGTATTTTATTTAATGGAACTAATTTGAATACGTCTGCTATTTGTGGAATTATAACTACTATTACTTGCATTAGAGTGCCTAAAATGAAGGCTCCTACTAAATATTTATTTTCAAATATTCCGTGCTTTAAATATCGATTCTTCTGATTTTATATTAAAACAATGTACCAGCTCTAACATTCCTAATGCTACAAATGCCATTGTTCTTCCTACTTCTACCCCATATAAATTGTTTCCTAAACTAAATGCTAGAAGTGTAAGCATTCCAATCATTGTTCCTTCTATAAAAATTCTACTCCATAGTCCATCTGAAAATAGTCCTTTTTTGCTATCTCTTGGTTTTTTATTCATAATATCCTTATTTATTGGCTCTAGCCCTAATGCTATTGCTGGAAGTGAGTCGGTTACTAAGTTTATCCATAATAGCTGAATTGCTAAAAGTGGAGATTTTAGCCCTAATACTAACCCCATAAATATTGTTACAATTTCACCAATATTTGTTGATATTAAAAAGTGTATTGCTTTTCGTATATTATCATATATATTTCTTCCTTGTTTAACCGCTTCTACTATTGTTACAAAATTGTCATCTGCTAAAACCATATCTGCTGCATTTTTTGCTACATCTGTTCCGTTTTTTCCCATTGCTATTCCTATATTTGCATTTTTTAGTGCAGGGCTATCATTTACTCCATCTCCTGTCATTGCAACTACTGCCCCTGTACTCTGGTATGCTTTTACTATTCTTACTTTATCTTCTGGAGATACTCTTGCAAATACTGAGTATTTCATTATATCTCTTTCTAATATATTTTGTGGTATATTTTTAAGTTCCCCTCCTGTTATTGCTAAATCATATTTTTTTAATATTCCTAAATCTTGCGCTATTGCTTTTGCAGTTGTAATATGGTCTCCTGTAATCATTACTATTTTTATTCCAGCCTTTTTACAAGTTGCTACTGCTTCTTTTACACCTTCTCTTGGTGGGTCTATCATTCCTATCAACCCTACAAAAACTAAATCTTCTTCTTTTATATTGGACATGTTATTTATCTTTTTATAAGCTACTGCTATTACTCTTAGTGCCTTTTCTGCCATTTTATTATTGTTTTGTTCTATTTTTTCTATTATATTTGATGATATTGCTAATTCGTTATTTCCATCAAAATATTTTGTACATTTCTTTAATAGTACATCTGGAGCACCTTTTGTGATGCTTATGTATTCATCTCCATCCCTATGCACTGTTGTCATCATTTTCCTTGTAGAGTCAAATGGAATATCATTTACTCTATTTTTAAATTTATATAATTCTAATTTATTAATATTTCTTTCAAGAGCTGCATTTACAATTGCAACTTCTGTTGGCTCGCCTATTCCAATTAGTTTGCCATCTTTAGATTCTATATTTACATCTGTACACATTGTGCCTAATTCTAATATCTTATTCTCTTTTGCACCTACACTATACATTTGTACTACTTGCATTTTATTTTGTGTTAAAGTTCCTGTTTTATCAGAGCATATTACACTTGCTCCACCTAATGTTTCTACTGCTGGCAATTTTCTTATAATACTATTTTTTCTTGCCATTTTTGTTACACCTATTGATAGTACTATTGTTACTATTGCTGGCAAACCTTCTGGTATTGCAGCTACTGCTAAACCTACTGATGTCATAAACATTTCAATTGGTGGTATCTTTTTAAATAGACCTATTACAAATATTAATGCACATATTATTAAACATGCTATTCCTAAAGTTTTACCTACTTCTGCAAGCTTTCTTTGTATTGGTGTTTCTGGCGCTTTATCTTCTATTATCATATTAGCAATTTTTCCTACTTTTGTATTCATTCCAGTTTCAGTAACTATAGCTTCTGCATGTCCATTTACAACAATACATGAAGAAAATACCATATTTAACATATCTCCTATTGGTACGTCTTTATCTAGAATTACATTTTCATCTTTTAATACTGGAAGAGTTTCCCCTGTTAAGCTTGCTTCTTCTACTTTTAAGTTTGAAGTTTTTATAAGCCTTGCATCTGCTGGTACATAGTTTCCTGCTTCTAATAAAACTATATCTCCTGGTACTACCTCTTCTGCTTTTATAGTAAGTATTTTGCCATTTCTTTTTACCTTTGCTAGTGGTGCTGTCATAGTTTTTAATGCTTCTAGGCTTTTTTCTGCTTTCGCCTCTTGCACTACTCCCATTATTGCATTTAATACTACTATTGCAATAATTATAACTGAATCTATGTAATCTCCACTTCCATCCATTTTGGATACTAATGCTGAAATTATTGATGCAATTATTAAAATAATAATCATAAAATCATTAAACTGTTTTATAAATTTTATGAATATGCTTTCTTTCTTTTTATCTGCTAATTTATTTTCTCCAAAATGCTTTTTCCTTTCTTCTACTTCTTTTTCGCTTAGTCCACTACTTACGTTTGTCCTAAAATTTTCTTCTACTTCATTAATAGCTTTTGTATGCCACATAAAAAACACTCTCCTTTGTTTAAAAACATATTTCTTTTATATGTATATGTTCTTGTCCACAAATTATGAGTGTTTTGTTTATAATTTATCTATAATATACACTTAATATTCCTGTATTTGTATAGTTGGTACTATAGTGCCAATTTTGCCCTAAATATAGTTTTCTATCGTTCACGCAAACCAAAGCACCAATGGAAGAATAGGTATCTTGTTGGTAATTCAAAGCATAAGTTTTCCAAGTTTCTGACAGCATTTGCTTATTTATTAATATTGTATACGAATATGTCATATTATTCTCATCAGATACTTCTATTAATAATTCTGAAAAATTAGTAGGCAGTTCAATTGCATTTTCTTCTGATGTATATCCCTTTCCTTGTTTCCATAGTGTCCAATTTGTACTATTATTTGTATTATTTGCGGTAATTTTTACTCCATCTATACTTGCTAATTGTAAGCTACTATTTATTTCAAACTCATATGGATATTTATTTAATTTTGTATATATTGAACTTGGATTTTCTCCCACTTCATATTTTGTACTTGCTATTTGACTTTTTTCTGTTACATATTGTATTTCACTATCTTCTTTTAAACTTATAGATAATTCTTTTAATGTTGGCATTTCTTGTTTTTCAGCATATTTATTCATTTGGCAATTAGTTATTTTTAAGTTTATTATTTCTGTTGCTGTTTGTTTATTTGTTTCTTCTTTTGCTTGTTTTGTTTTTGTAAATATACCATTGTTGTTTAAACTTAAATATATTGCTACACTTGATAATATTATTAGTATTATTATTGTTATTACCAATGAAATTAATGTTATTCCCTTATTTTTCATTTGTTTTCCTCCTTATTTGCTTATTTTAACCATTGTTATTTAATTTATTATAATATTAACTACAAATATTAAAAGTAACTCTTTAGTAAATATTAATTTAATGAATTAATTATATATATTTTTTTATTTGCTAACAATGATTTAAACTGTTTTTACTCTTTACTTTTTTACATAATTTGCAAAAAAACAGAACCAATAATTTGTATGTAGTGGAAACTACTACAAATTCTAACTTCTGTAATAATTATCTTCTACGGGAAATTATTATACCATGATAATTTTCCTAGAATATAAAAAACAGCAAAACTTTCATTTTGCTGTTTTTTATTTATATATTTATCGGCTATTTGCTAATTTCATTGAAAGAAGTTTACTAATACCGTTTTCTTCCATTGTTACACCATATACTGTGTCTGCCGATTCCATGGTTCCTTTTCTGTGTGTTATTACTAGGAATTGTGTCTCACTACTAAATTTCTTTAAGTAGTCTGCAAATCTGTATACGTTTACATCATCAAGTGCTGCTTCTATTTCGTCTAATATACAGAATGGTGCTGGATTTATTTTTAGTATTGCAAATAATAGTGCTATTGCTGTAAATGCTCTTTCCCCTCCTGATAGTAGCATCATATTTTGAAGTTTCTTTCCTGTTGGTTGTACCCTAATGTCAATTCCACATTCTAGAATATTTGCTTCGTCTTCTAGTATTAACTCTGCTTTTCCTCCACCAAATAGTTCCACAAATACTTCATTAAAGTTTTTGTTTATTACTGCAAATTTTTCGGCAAATTGTGTTTTCATTGTATCAGTCATTTCTGCTATTATTTTTCTTAATTTACCTGCAGTATTATCTAAGTCTAAACGTTGGTCACACATAAAGTCATATCTTTCTTTTGTCTTTTTATATTCTTCTATTGAGTCTATATTAATACTTCCTAAGTTTTTAATTTTATTTCGTAAATTATGAACTTCTTTAGTTGCAACTGCTATATTTGTTGGCCTTTTATATTCTTCGGCATTATTTGGCGTTATTTCGTATTCTTCCCATAAACTATTTACTATTTGTTCAATGTCTTGCTCTAGTTTTGTTTTCTTAACATCCATTTTTACTATTTGCTCTTTTAAGTCTTCAAGAACTTTGAATTTATCTGCTATTTCGTTTTCTATTTGTGTAAGCTTTTCATTTTTTTCTACTCTTGAATTTTTTAGTTCTTCAACTTTGCTTAAGCCATTTTCTACTTCTTGTTTAACTTCTTCTATTTTGGTGTAAAGTGATACTATATTTTCTTCTAGTTCTTTATTTTCTGTAACTATTAAGCTAATTTGTTCTTCTTTATTTTTTATACTTGTATTGCTGTTTTCAATATCTTGGTCAATTCTTTCTATCATTTCATCTATTGACATTTTGCTTTCATCAAATGAGGTTACAGAAATTTTTAGGTTTGTAATATCGAAGTTTAAATCATCTATATAGCTTTGGCTATCTTTATTAGCTTTTGCAAACTCTTCTATAACAGCATTTAGCTCTTCTATTTCTTTTGTAAGCTCTGCCATTTTTGTTTCTTTAGCTTGCTTATCTTCTCTATTTATAACTTTTTCATTATCAATTTGCACTACTTCATCTTTTAACTTTTGAAGCCTTGTTTCTATTTTAGAAATGTTTTCTTCTATTGAAACCATTTTTTGTTTTTCTGTTGCATATACTATGTCTATTTCTTTTAAGTTATTTTCTAATTGTTCTGAATTTTCAAGTACTTTTTGGATAGATTTTTCATATTCATTTTTTTCAATAGTTGTTTCTTCTATTTGTTTTTCTATTTTCTTTATTTGTTTTTCTAAGCTTTCAATTTCTCTAGTTCTTCCTAAAATATTTACTGTTTTTTGAGCTACACTACCACCTGTCATTGCTCCTGATGGATTTATTAAGTCTCCTTTTAGTGTAACTATTCTAAATGAATAACTATTCTTTTTAGCTAAAGCTATTGCATTATTCATGTCATCTACAATAACAGTTTTACCTAATAAATTTAGAACAATTTGCTCATATTTTTTGTTGTATTTAACTAGGTCTGAAGCTATTCCTATTACTCCATCTACCTTACTTATTTTATCTAGTTTTTTACCTTTAACTGCTGTAATTGGTAAAAATGACGCTCTACCTAAATTTCCTTTTCTTAAATATTCTATTAGCTTTTTAGCATCCTCTTCTGTTTCTGTTACTATGTTTTGAAGAGCTGCACCTAAACACATTTCAATTGCTGTTTCATATTCTTGTGGTGCTGATATAAGGTTTGCTAAAACTCCATTTACACCTTTTTTTAGAGTGTTATTTTTATCACATTCCAAAAGTAAGTTTTTAACACTTTTTGTGTATCCTTCTTTTTCTTTTTCTGTTTCTATTAAGAATTTTAATCTTGAGTCTTTCATTCTTAAATCATAGTTTAGGTCATCAATTTTACTATCATATTCTTTTAATTTCGAAATACTTTCTTCCTTTTTGCTGTTCATATCTTCTAGTTTTTTTAAAGCTTCATTTCTGTTTGCTTCTATTTCGTAAAAACCTTTTGATAGCTCTTGTTTTTTCATACGAACTTCGTCAAGTTCTGAAATTGCAGAATTTATTTCTTGTTTTACTGTTTTTTGCCTTTTTTCTAAGTTTTCATAGTTTACATCTTGCCCATTAATTTCGCTTGCTAGTTCATATTTTATATCTATATTTTCTTCTACTTTTTGCTTTTTTGCTTCCATTTCAAGTTCTTTACTTGATAATTTTTGTGTTAATTCTGCAAGTTTAGCTTCTTTTTCTTGTAATTCTTTTTCGAATTTTTCTCTATTTGTGTTTAGGTTTATTTTCTTTTCTTGTTTTTGTTTTTTCTCTTCTTGTAATTCAGTTATTCTTGTTTTTACTTCTTCTATTTCATTTGTAAAACGCTCGCTATTTTGCTTATTATTTTCAATTCTTTCTTTTGCAACATTTATGTCTGAGTTTATTTTTTCAATTTTGTTTGTACTTTCAAAACCTATATTTTGCATTTCTTCTATTTTTGCTGTAATTTCATCTATTTGATGCTTTAATTCTTCCTTTAAATTACGTGCTTGTTCTTGTTTTTTGTCTTCTTCTTCGTATTGCGCACTTATTATTTCTTCATCTTTTACTATTTCTTCTAGTTTTTTTCTATAAGTTTCTATGTTATATACAAATAAACCTACTTCTATATTTTTTAATTCTTCACGTAAATCTAAAAACTTTTTAGCTTTTTCAGATTGCATTTTAAGTGGCTCTATTGTGCCTTCTATTTCAGATAAAATATCATTTATTCTAAGTAAGTTTAATTTTGTTTGTTCTAACTTTTTCTCGCTTTCTTGTTTTCTTGTTCTATATTTTACAATTCCTGCTGCTTCTTCAAATATTTTTCTTCTATCTTCAGATTTATTGCTTAATATTTCATCTATTTTACCTTGACCGATTATTGAATATCCATCTTTTCCTATACCTGTATCCATAAATAGTTCTACAATATCTTTTAAACGGCATGGTACTTTATTTATAAAATATCCTGTTTCACCACTTCTATATATTTTTCTAGTTACTGTTACTTCATTAAATTCTATTGGAAGTTTTCCGTCACTATTATCTATTACAATTGAAGCTTCTGCAAAACCTAATGATTTTCTATTTTGAGTTCCAGCAAAAATAATATCAGAAGAACTTGAACCCCTTAGAGATTTCATACTTTGTTCTCCTAATACCCATCTAATTGAATCTGATATATTACTTTTTCCTGAACCATTTGGACCAATTACAGATGTAATTCCCGGTCTAAATTCTAGTACTGTTTTATCTGCAAATGATTTAAAGCCTTGCAGTTCTAACCTTTTTAAATACATTTTAATCCACCTTTATTTTGACATTTTTCTTGTTTTATAGTGTAGATTATATCTTTTTATAGCACTAATGTCAAGGAAAAGAACTATTATACAGAAAACATCGATTTTTAATAGGGAGAAATTTAATATAAAATTTCTCCCTACTTTCTTATTTATATTAATATTGTGTCTTACGATGTTTATCTTTCCATTCTTTCTCTCTAGCCCTCCATCCGGGAAGCCTCATTTTAATACATCCATATAGACCTATAGGCATTTCTGAATCATATTCTGGTCCCATATCTACTGAAGTCCGATATCTACGTTCTTCTCTTTCTTCTGGTTCATCATAATAACTCATATAATATACCTTTCCTTTCTGTTTAACAATAGTTAAACTCTCATATAAACAACTAGTTACTTTTATAGTTTATCACAAAAACATTGTATTGTCAATCATGCAAATTTTTAGTTTTTAATAAATATTTTAATTATTCATATTTTCTTAACTATTATACTTAAATTTCAAAGTTATTTCTGTATTGTCCGGAATTACTATATAAGCATCTATTATCGTTATATTTCCACTATAACTAGAACTTTCAGAAAATTTGAATGCATATCTAGACTCTGAGTCAATAATTTTGTGAACATTTTTAGAAACTGGTAAGTTATATAATAATAACCAGTTATCAGACCTAGATGAATTATCTAATTTTATTAATGTTTTAAATGTCATATTTACCCATGTTACTCCATTTTCATCAGTGTAATATCCACCATCTATGATTTGTACGCGATTATCATAAATACCAAGTCCTTCGCTAGTGTATGGTTTGTTAGAAAAATCTTCGTTATCTGTTGTTACATTTACATTTACTTTTTCATATTTAGATATATCATACTCTCCATTTTTAGTTATTTCTTTTGTACCGTTCTGGTTTTATATATCCATTTTCTTTAGATATTTCTACTCCATCTATACTTGCCAATTGCAAAGAAGTATTTATTTCAAATTCATATGGATAATCATTTAGTTTTGTATATATTGAACTTGGACTTTCTCCTACTTCATATTTTGTAGTTGCTATTTGGCTTTCTTCTGTTACATATTGTATTTCGTTATCATCTTTTAATACTTCTGATAGTTCTTTTAGCGTTGGCATCACTTGCTTTTCTGCATATTTATTCATTTGGCAGTTAGTTATTTTTAAGTTTATTATTTCTGTTGCTGTTTGTTTATTTGTGATTTCTTTTGCTTGTTTTGCCTTTGTAAATATTCCATTATTACCTAAGCTTAAATATATTCCTACACTTGCTAGTATTATTAATATTACTATTGTTATTACTAATGAAATTAGGGTTATCCCATGAGTAAACACTATTTCTCCACCTACATTCAACTTTTCATTATTCACCATTAATTCTTCACTATTCATTATTTTTCCATGCTCGCCCATACAAATATTTATTTTTTTATTATACTTTAGCTTTTCATTCATTATACGTTTTCTCCTTTGTTATTTTATCTTATCCACTATCACTTAATTTATTATAAATTAACTTTAAAATATTAAAAAGTAATTTGTTTGTAAATATTAATCATATAAATTAATTTTTATTAAATTTTATAAAAATATAAACTTACATTCAATATGTTTTCTGTAAATTAGTTATTATTTATTTACTTATAAATATTTTTATTTTTTATTGTAAAACATATTTAAGTATGCTATTATTTTATTAGATATACAAAAGAAAGAGGTTTTTTATGAAAAAATTAGATATAGATTTTTATAATTCTACTAATTTGAAGTCTTATAATTTAGATGCTGTTATGAAATATCAACTTTCTATGCTTGATAGGATGGATGTTTTTACTAGAAGGCATAGCGAAAATGTCGCTAATTTGGTTTGTAGAATTTGTGAATATTTGCATTGCAATAAAGTATTTACTATTCACGCTACTATTTGCGCTTATTTACATGATGTAGGAAAACTTTTCATTCCACCAGAAATTATAAATAAACCCGGAAAACTTACAGATGAAGAATATGAGATTATAAAAAGCCATACTACTTTAGGTTATGAAATGTGCATGAAAGATTTAAAATTACGCCCTTATGCAGATGGTGCTTATTATCATCATGAGGCTTTAAATGGCTCACGGTTACCCACAAGGTCTTACTAAAAAGGACATTCCATATGTAGCTCAAATTATTAGAGTCGCTGATGAATATGATGCTATTGTAACCAAAAGGCAATATACAACTCACGTTAATATTTCTGAAACTTTGAAAGACTTAATAAAAGATGCTAAACCTACTGACTATATAAAAACAGTTGCTTTAGATGTTGTAAGGGAAAATTATAAAGTTGGGAAAATTAACCCTAAAGCTTTAAAGGCTTTATTTAAAGTTGTTATAGATGACACATTATATGAAATTAGCTGTGTTATGGATTATATTAATTATTTGAACGAACAAATTAATAGGTTAGAAAAAATTGAAAAATATGACTTAAAAGCTGTAAAGGCTAAAAAGGATAAAGATAAAGATTATTATCATGAAGGTATGAGAATGCTTTTTGAACAGGGTGAAAACTTTGAAAATTACCAAAAGGTTTTATCTGAATATAGAATGGCAGTAATTACTCGTGAGGACGTTAAAGATAAGTTATATAATGAAATTAAAATTATAAAAAAATTGAGAATATAAAAGAAAAAGAGATTTTGGATATACACACCCAAAGTCTCTTTTATACTTATTCTTCTAGACCAAAACTCACGCCTAATGCGTTATTTATTCTACTCATAACATTTTCATCATTTATATGCCCTATTTTTTCTTTTAATCTACTTTTATCTATTGTTCGTATTTGTTCTGCTAGTACTACTGATTCTGCTTTTAAGCCTCCATCACCTAAACCTATATCTATATGTGTTGGTAATTTGTTTTTTCCAGTTTGAGAGGTGATTGCTGCAGCTATTACTGTTGGGCTATGCTTGTTTCCAATATCATTTTGTATAATTATTACTGGTCTTATGCCTCCTTGCTCTGAGCCTATAACTGGGCTTAAATCAGCATAAAACATATCTCCTCTTTTTATTACCATTTGTGAATCACTCCTACTATTTTTTCTATATTTAAGGCTTTGACTTTTGATATATTTTAAATATTTTAAGATATTGCTATCTCTGTATATAATATGTATACTAATGTTTTTTGGTTAATATCTTGGACTAACATTTTAGTAGGTTTTCCGTGTTCTTTTATCTATATATAGCTTTTTGTAGGCTGTATATTTAGTATTGTTTTCATCTTTAAATTCTAATATTATTTCGTTATTTTTACTTGTTAATTTTGAATTTTCGCAATCTTTATAGCTTTCAATAAAGCTGTCTAACCACATGCTATTATCTGCAATATAACTATAATTTTCAAAAGTTGTAGTAAGTTGTAATTTATTATTTACTATTTTTAAATTTGTTCCATCATATTCAGTTATAACACCTGCTATATTACTTGGCTCTATAACTTCTTGTATACTTACATTTTCTGGTTTTAGTTCTTGTTTTACTACATATTTAGTTTTATTCTTATTTGTTTCTACCTCAATTTCCAATTTTGCTTTATAGGATTTAATATTTAAAATATCCTCAATTATCTCTTCCTCAGATTTGTTAATTTTATTATTTCCAGTTTTTAAGAATTTATAAGCAAAAATTGAAATTAAAGCTATAAGAATTAGAATAATAGCAATTACTATTAGAATAACTTTTTTGTTTTTCATAATTACCTCCTTGTAAATAAAAAGAGAATAGATAAAATCTATTCTCTTTTTATTTATATTCATATACTTTTAAAGTATTCTGTAAGACAACTTATAAGTTCATCTTTTTTCTCTATTTGATTTACCTTTTGCCTTAAGCTTGCTGAATTAGGAAGATTTTTTATATATGCGCACATATGCTTTCTGAGTTCTTTTATTCCAACGCTTTCACCCTTTTGTTCCACCTCTAATTCAATATGTCTCTTCATAATATCTAGTTTTTCTTTTAAAGTTACTTCTTTTACTTCTTCACCTTTTAAGTAAGATATAACTTCTCTAAAAATCCATGGGTTTCCAAGTGATGCTCTACCTATCATAATTCCATCTACATTAGTTTTTCTAAACATCTCTAAAGCATCTTCTTTTGATTTTATATCTCCATTTCCTATTACTGGAATACTTACCGCTTCTTTAACTTTTTTTATTATGTCCCAATCTGCTGTTCCTGTATAATATTCATCTCTTGTTCTTCCATGAATTACTATCGCTGATGCACCTGCTTTTTCTATTCTTTTTGCCATTTCTACTGCAACTATATTATTGTTATCCCAGCCTTTTCTCATTTTTACCGTAACTGGTACTTCTGAATTTTCTACTACTGCTTTTACTATTTCTTCTGCTAAATCTAAATTTAGTAAAAGTTTACTACCATCACCATTTTTTACAACCTTTGGTGCAGGGCAACCCATATTTATATCTACTATATCTGCTAATTTTGATACATATTTTGCACTATACCCCATAGTTTCTGGGTCACTACCAAATATTTGTATTGAAATTGGTCTTTTTTCATTTTCTGTGTCTAGTAAAAGTTTTGTTTTATCGTCATTATAGTATAAGCCCTTACTACTTACCATTTCAGTACAAACAAGTGCTGGACCATACTCTTTTGTAATTACTCTAAATGGTTTATCTGTTACTCCTGCCATTGGTGCTAATAAAATATTATTTTCTAATTCTACATTTCCTATTTTTAATTTTTTTAGGTACATTTTTATCTTTCCTTATATGATTTTATATTACAGCTATCTTTTTGTTACGTAATTGTCATTGATTTGTGTCTCATCGACATTAAGGAGTGTCCCTAGCGTTCCAATTTCGGAACGAAAAAGACCGTCCCTAGCGTGCTATTCTATAAATATTGCTTTTTGTCTTCTTCCACTTATGTTTAGAAGTAGTGCTATCATTATTAGGTTAGTAAGTAATGCACTTCCTCCATAACTTACAAATGGAAGTGGTACACCTGTTATTGGTAATAGTCCTATTGTCATTCCTATGTTTTCTAACATATGAAATAAGAATATTCCTGTAATTCCCATTGCTATATATGAGCCTAAGTCATCTTTTGCTGTTTTTGCTACATATATTGATTTTGTTATTAATACTACATATAATATTACAATTCCTGCAGTGACAATAAAGCCCATTTCCTCACCTATTACTGCAAATATGAAATCTGTTGTTTTTGGGTATAGAAAACCTAATTGTGTTTGGTTTCCTTTTAACAGTCCCATTCCAAACAACTGCCCTGCTCCTATTGCCAGTTTAGATTGTATTATATTATATCCTGAACCTCTTGGGTCTAAATTAGGGTTTAAGAATACATCTATTCTTGTTTTGGCATGTTCTGGTAATATGAAGAAATATAATATAGGCAATAATATTGCAATTAATAATATAGATACTATTATATATTTTTTATCTATTCCTGCTGTAAAAAGTATCATTACTGTTGATACTAAGAATGCAAGTGCTGTTCCATAGTCTGGCTGTTTTATTATTAATAATACTGGCAAAGCAATTACTAATAATGAGGTTATTAGTTTTGTTGGTTTACTTATCTCTTTTTTACCTTTTTGCTGAATTTTAACCACTACTGATGCAAACATAATTATTACAAATATTTTTGCAAATTCTGAAGGTTGGAAGGAAAATGGCCCTAAATTAAACCAACTACTTGCTCCATTTACCGATTCTGTAAATAATACCGCAACTAGAAGAACTATAAATATGCCATAAAAAACTGGCGATGCTTTAGCTATTATTTCATAGTCAATAAATATTATTACTATGAATATTGGTATACTAATGCATAGCCACATAATTTGTTTTTTTAGTTCTTCATATTCCGTGTTTTGTGTTGCAGAAAATAATGCTACTAAGCCAATTAATATTAATAATATAGTACAGATTAATATTCCCCATTCTATATTTTTAAATATCTTTTTTCTCATTATTCAACCTCTATTTTCTCTGAATTTTCAGTTCCTTCCACGTCTTCTTTTTTAGGTTCTATATCTTCATTGTGTGCAACTTCTTTGTCTTGTTCTTTGGCATTATCTACTGGTTTAATTTCTACATCTTCTATTTGCGTATTTTCATCTGGTGAATTTGTTTCTTCATCTTCAGTATTTTCTACCAGTTTAGAGTCTTCGTTTTCATCGTGCGAAATTGGGTCTTGCTCTTTGGTATTCCTTACCGATTTAGCCCCTACATCTTCCTTAACATCTTCTTTTTTTGTTTCTTTATTAGTTTTTGAATTATTTACTTCTACATTATCTGCTTTGTTATCTGTTTCTTTTTTAGTTTCTTCGTTAACTGTTAATTCTTCTTTTTCTGTTTCAGTAGTTTTTTCTTCTACATTTTTATTTGCTTTTTTTCTTTCTATATTAACTTTTTTTGTTTCATCTTTTAAGCTAACTATTGGAATATTAGCATATAAAGCTGGTGCTCCTGTTGTTCCATCTGAATTAACTTTATTTGTAAGTTTTACATCAATAGAATTTTCATCTACATCTATATATTTTTTTATTACTTCTATTATTTCTTGTTTCATCATTTCTAAAAAGTCTGCTGACACATTAGCTCTATCTTGCATTAATACTAAATGTAGTCTTTCTTTTGCAGTATCTTTAGAATCCTTTTTAGTATCTTTAGAAAACTTTTTGAAAAAATTAATTATATTATCGAACATTATATTTCCTCCAATTTAAGTCTATTTTTTTGAAAAAATACTTTTTATTTTAGCCCAAAATCCTTTTTCTCTTCCTGGAATTGTTACTTCTACATTTTCTCCTAGTATTCTTCTAGCTATTTCTGTATATGATTTTCCAGATGGAGCTTTATGATTAGATACTACTGGCTCTCCTTTGTTTGTTTGTGTGATTATATATTCATCATCTGGTACTACACCTATTAAATCTATTGATAATAAATCTACTATATCTTCTACATCCATCATTTCACCTTTTTTAACCATGTTTGGACGTAATCTATTTATTACTAATTCTGGATTTTTTATTTCTGATGCTTCTAATAAACCGATAATTCTATCAGCATCTCTTATTGCAGATATTTCCGCTGTTGTTACTACAACTGCTCTATCTGCACCAGCTATTGCATTTTTGAAACCTTGTTCTATTCCTGCTGGGCAATCTATTAATATATAATCAAATTCTTCTTTTAATTTAGAAGTTAATTCTTTCATTTGCTCTTCATTTATAGCACTTTTATCTCTTGTTTGTGCTGCTGGAAGTAAGAATAATTCGTTAAAACGCTTGTCCTTAATTAAAGCTTGTCTTAATTTACATTTTTCTTCTACAACATCTACTATATCATAAACTATTCTATTTTCTAGTCCCATAACTACATCTAAATTTCTTAGTCCAATATCAGTATCTATTAATACTACTTTTTTTCCTTTTAAAGCTAATGCTGAACCTAAGTTAGCTGTTGTTGTTGTTTTTCCAACTCCACCTTTTCCAGATGTAATAACTACAACTTCTCCCATAATTTCCTCCTTGTTTTTTCTATAAAATCTTTTTATTTATAAAATTAAAACTTATTTAATCTTTATTATAATATACGGAAATACACAAAAAGTCAATGAATATTACAGAAATATTTCAATTTTATTAAACTTATTTTTTGAATTCACAGATATAATAACTTAAAGTCCACACAGGATACTTAATTATATTTTTACGTTTATTTTAAAAATTTACATTTTTTTATTGACAAATAAGTATTTCTTGTTTATAATAGTTATTGTATTTATAGATATGGCGACGTAGCTCAGTTGGCTAGAGCATCCGGTTCATACCCGGCAGGTCGTAGGTTCAAGTCCCACCGTCGCTACCATAAGTGCGATAACTTACGTATCGCAGTGAAAAGTGAATAGTTAATAATGAATAGTGAATAGTTATAATCAGTTGCTCAAGAGCACTTATGTACTATTCACTATTCATTTTTCATTATTCATTATTCACTATGGAGTGACTGTCAATATGTCTTTGCTATGTCCTTACTATTTACATATATTTTCTAATTTCCTGATATATTTCTTATTATCTTTTCTTGTTTCTTCTAAAAAATTATTATTATTGACAATATAGCGCATAAAATGTATGTTGCTAGTGTGGTTTGCATAATTTGACAAACACATATGATTATGGTATAATGCAGTTACATTATTTAGTAAAAGCCATAAGGAGGGTACAATATGAATGGAAACATTAAAATTAGCTCTGGCGTTGTAGGATTGTTAGCAAATGCTCACTCCAAATCCTCTTTTAGAGGAACACGGTATTACTTTAAAGGCGATTTGTGTCAAATGTCAACTGCCCAAAGAGTAGCTAATTCATTAGGCATACAAACTGACATTGAAGGTTTTCTTCCTTTTGTACTATCTCAAGAAGATTTTAACCGTGTTAAAGAATATTTGATTCATAATCGGGTAGAAGGTTGGTGGCACTATGTGACCCACGAAGAGTACTGTGAAATAAAAGGTGAATATCACTTTGGCGGTAAATATCTTCGTTACCAGAAAGAGATTCGACAAATAGCTGATGACCTTGGCATACCAATTCAAAAAAGTAGCTCAGTTCTCTTTGCAACTTCCAAAGAAGATTTTAACTCAATTGTCGAAAAACTTCATATTGAAAGTGACTAAGGATTAATTACTCTAACCATAAAAGAAGGGCTCACAATAGTCCTTCTTTTAATTGTGTAACGAAAGAGAGCGTATTAAATTTATTAAAAAAGCGTTGCAATTTTGCAACGCTTTTTTCTTATTTAATATGGTATGCTTTCAGTTTGCATGCGTACACGTGTCTTATAATCTAATAATTTTGCCGTACACATTGTAATCATTTCTCTTGCATAATAGTCTGCAATTAAACTCAAATCTGAAATGAAAGTAATTGATATATACTTTTTACTCGTAAGTATTTCAAGTTGTCTTTCGGTATCCTTCGTTTCTTCTAAACCTTTTCCTCTCCGATACTTTTCGTACATCTCGCCTACAACTTCAGCCACCTGTGAAAGTACCCATTGATATGCGTCGTTTTCTCTACCCATAATTCATACCTCCACTTTTTTTAATCCTAATTAATTGTTAGCTAGTATATTATCATATATTTAATAAAATGTCTACAAAAAAACAAAAAAATACCGAAAAAAGTAATATTATTTTACCGTGTCATCTTTAATATAATATTTAGTCCCAACCATTTTATCTGGTAAATATTGTTGTTGTACAAAATGTCCTGGATAGTCATGTGGGTATTTATATCCATCATGATATCCAAATTGCTCCATTCCTTCAGCAGGAGCATTCCTTATATGCATTGGAACTTCTCCTGTATCTTTTGTTTTTACATCTTCTAGTGCTCTATTTATTGCTAAATATGATGCATTAGATTTAGGAGATGTTGCTACATATATTGCAGCTTCTGAAAGTATTATTCTTGCTTCTGGCATTCCTACCATGTGTACTGCTTGCATTGCATTGTTTGCCACTACTAATGCATTTGGATTTGCCATTCCTACATCTTCTGATGCACATATTACTATTCTTCTTGCTAAAAACATTGGATCTTCCCCACCATTTAAAGCCCTTGCTAAATAAAATACTACTGCATCTGCATCACTTCCACGCATTGATTTTATAAATGCACTTATATTATCATAGTGGCTATCTCCATTTTTATCAAATATTGCTTTTCTATTTTGTACACTGTCTGCTGCAATTTGGTTAGTAATTTTAATTACTCCATTTTCATCCATTTTTGTTGTAAGAACTGCTACTTCTAAACCATTTAATGCTGTTCTTACATCTCCATTTGAAACTTCTGCTATTTTTCTTAAAGTTTCATCTTCTATTTCTATTTTATAACTTCCAAGTCCTTCTTCTGCAGTTAATGACCTTTTTAATACTTCGTAAATATTTTCTATTGTTAATGGCTCTAGTTTTACTACCATTGACCTAGAAATTAAAGCTTTATTTACTTCAAAATATGGATTTTCTGTAGTAGCTCCTACTAATATTACTGTTCCATTTTCTACGTATGGTAATAGTGCGTCTTGTTGTAATTTATTAAACCTGTGAATTTCATCTATAAATAGAATACATTTTCCAGAAGGATTAAGCATTAAATTACTAGCCTCCGCTACTGCATTTTTTATATCTCCCACTCCTGCAGTTACAGCATTAATTCTTGTAAATTTATATTTTGTAGTTTCGCTAATTACCCTTGCAAGCGAAGTTTTACCACATCCCGGTGGTCCCCATAGTATAATACTTGAAAGTCTATCTGCCTTTATTGTTCTATATAATATTTTATCTTTTCCTAATATATGTTCTTGACCTACATATTCTTCTAAGTTTTTTGGTCTCATTCTATATGCTAGTGGTTTACTTAAGTCCATAATTTTTTCTCCTCTTTTTATTTCAGTTATTTATAAAGAAAAAAGGGCGTAATTCGGTAAATTGTCACCGGTATTCCTTACCGATTAAGCCCCTACATATGTTTTGAATGCTTTACTATATATTTTAATTTTTACCTTGCTAAATTTTTTAGACCTATTTTTATTATTTCTTCTACGGTTAATGAATTATCTACTTTTTGAATAGCCTTTTCTATTTCTTTTCTACTGTATCCTAATACTTGAAGAGCTGATATTGCTTCTGATATTTTTTCATTATCTATTACTTGTTCATTTATATTTATTGATTTATCTTCTGAAATTGCTTCTTCAGTTTTTATTTTGTCTTTCAGCTCTAATATAATTCTTTGTGCTGTTTTAGGTCCTATTCCTGGCAAAGCTTTTATTTTTGCTACATCATTAGTTATAACTGCTAGTGCAAAACTAGATGGTGTTATATTTGAAAGTATTGTTATTGCAGATTTTGCACCTATCCCACTTACTTGTAATAAGAGCTCAAACATTCGAAGTTCTTCATTTGTATTAAAACCATACAAGCTCATATCATCTTCTCTAACTCTTAAATATGTATGAACTTTTACAATTTCTCCTATTTCTCCTATTTTTTCTATTGCCGTTTCTGACATAAAAATTTTATATCCTACTCCATTTACATCAATTACAACATAGCCTGTAGTTTTTACTTCCAAACTTCCTTTTATATATGCAAACATTACATTCACTCCTTATTTATTTTCAAAAAAATTATTGACATATATTTATAAAAATTGTATAATATATGTAGAAAATGAGAACCACAAACGTGGTTTGCCATGTAAAATGTAAAAACACATCGCAATTGGGCAAAGTTACAGATGTGTTTTTTTATTGGTTTATTTTTGTTTGCTAATAATCATAACCAAAGCTATAATCAAGGCAAACGTAACGATAGTAATTCCTATTAATGAATAAAATAATATGTATATAATTGCTAATAAGTTTTGTTCTATCATACGCCTCACCTCCTTGTTGGAGGCAAACCACATCTGCTTATTCTCACTTTCTATGATATTTAATATACAACATATAATAATAAAAAACAAGCGAACACTTAATTTTTTTGCAAATTTTTGTTTTGTGATTTATTTTATTTGCTATATTACATAAAATGTGTTATAATACTATTTAATAAAATATTTGAAAAGGAGTAAATGCTTATGAGTATTAATGAAAATGACTGCTCTAACAACTATAAGTGTTGGGAATGTAATGAGATTTGCTCTATCAAAAAATTAGTTTTGTTACCCGAAAATATATTTATGATAGCTTTAAATAAAGTTCAGGCACCACTTTTTGCAGATTTTATGCTTAATGGTTACTCTTTTGATCAAGC
Source organism: uncultured Clostridia bacterium (assembly GCA_948664205.1). Classification (GTDB taxonomy): domain Bacteria; phylum Bacillota; class Clostridia; order TANB77; family CAG-508; genus UMGS1663. Next base: position 19,961 of record CAPNDH010000008.1, read on the forward strand.
ACAGCAAAAGGTTAAGCTTTTAATATTAACCTTGTATACTACAAGACTAATGTTTTTGGAAAAACAAAAAAAGTAATGTAAAAAACCTTTCTCAAAATTGAGAAAGGTTTTTTATTACTAATCTACAATATTAAAATATTCTCTTTGCACTTCATCTTCTAATCTTTCAATTTCGTCAGACATAAATAATTCATCTGAAATTGAATTCATCGCACAAAATGAATTTTTATAATTTTTCCCTGATACTTGTAAAATTCCATGAACAATTAATGGAAAATCTTCATTGTCTTTAGGAATTATAAAAAAAATATTCGACCAGTCATCAAGCCTATACCATGTAAATTTTTCCATAATGAATTATCCTTTCTGCGATACATCGCTGAAATCTATTTTACAGTTACTTTACATATTATACAATAATTCATTAAGCTTTTCAATACTTTTGTTGTCTATTTTTCTTGAAATGTAGTTTTTCCTATAACCTTGCCTACCATGTGTACAATCTTAGTAGAATTTTTTTGTGCAATTCCCTTACCTATTGCCTTACCTCCTACTGTAAGTGATGCAACTATTGCACTTATTATAAATTGTAAATCAAAGTTTAAGCTAAACTTTTCTGTTATTTTAAATGTGACCAATGCTGATATTGAACCACTTAATACCCCACATATATCTCCTATAACATCTGCACATATATTAGCCACTTTTGGTGAATTTCTAATTAACTTTATTGAAGTTTTTGCTCCTTCTATTTTTTTACTTGCCTTTGCATGTAGTTCCTCTTCATTAGCAACTGTCACTGCAACACCAATTATATCAAATATTATTCCTACAAAAATAGTAACTATTAATATTAAAGTTGCTGGAAATAATTCTAAGCTAGATATTGCATTTGTTGATATATATGAAAAAATTATAGATAAAATAAAAGTGGTTATAAACACAGTTACAAACCATTTAAGTTCCGAATTATCCTTTTTATTCTTTTCCCTCTTAGCCATTTACTATTTACTCCTTTTTTTGAGTCAAAAGGGACGGGCCTTTTTGACTCAAATTATTTTTTTATATATTATTCTTGTACATATATTAATATAGCTATTCTTAGCTATTTACTATATATATCTTTGTTTTTAATTCTTTATTATTAAATTATAATGTTGGTATTTTCTTTTCCTTATTACTGTAGTATTTCCTTTTTTCTTTGAAGGGGTGTCCCCTTTGACTCATATGAGTCAAAAAAGGCCGTCCCTTTTGACTCAAAAAAATTATTTAGATGGTAAAAGTCTAAGTAAATTTTACGGTTTAGGTCTAGAAGAATTTCTCTATTTTCTACTAAACATTACTGTTTAGCCGTTTCCGTTTGAAGAAAATATCTTCTACCACTATGTATAAGTAATAGATAGAAACTAGATCGCCACTCAAATCCGTACCTTAATCCATAGACTTCCATGCTTTTATTTAAAGCAAACATTCTAGAAGTTTTCCTTATGCATACAAGGCTCTATTGCTAGTCTTTTTTGCAAATGTAATTTCATAACTATACAAATTCAAGTATTTTTGAATTTTAGGAAATTATAAATTTGGCCAAATTTAAATTTCTTTTCTAGTTAATCCCAATACCTTCACTCGAGACAGGCTACACTATGTGTTTTATGTCTTGGCATTCAACATAGGTTACTCTTAAGCTACTTTTTTAATAGTTTTACTAAAATTTTTGCCTAAGCCTCCGCGGAAATAGGGAGTCATATATATGCCATTATATATTACCCTAATTCCTTACTCCCTGGACGCACACAAAACTGGCATTCCGCGCACAAACAAGGAACTTCAACGATGTGCCCTTTAGTGGATTTTTAGCCCCACCCTCACAATAGAAGTATGCTACTAGAATAATGCACCATCGTTTATATTATAGCACATTTTTCCAAATTTTCAAGTTTATTCATTATTATTTCACTTAATTTTCACAAGATTTACTAATTTTTTGTGAGAAAAATCTTTCAAAACCCCTTGTATTTAATTTAAATATGTGGTATTATATTAAATAGTCAGTTTTACAAAAACTTATAGGAGGTGTAAGAAAATGGCAAAATGTGAAATTTGCGAGAAAACACTATCTCATGGAAATCAAATTAGTATTGCTCGTTCGCACGTTAGTAGAAGAGCTACTAGAACTTTTAAACCAAATATAAGAACAGTTAAAGCAGTAGTTGATGGACAAACAAAAAGAATGTCTGTATGTGCTAAATGCTTACGTTCAGGTAAAGTTAACAGAGCTTAATTTAGAATATAAATAGTAGGATGCATACTACTTTTAATATTTAGATTTCTTAAGAAATAGTAAAAATAAAATAGGTCAAATGAGATGGATGTTAAATCCATTTGATTTGACCTATTTTATTTTTTTACTTTTTCAATTACTTAAAATATTCTTACATATTTTAAAATTAAAATTTTAGAGGAGTGTCCCAAGCGTTCCGATTTCGGAACGGAAAGGACCGTCCCTAACGTTCCTCTTTAATTCCAAATATTAATTTTACAATTCCTCTTAAGAATTTTGGTACTTTTTTTACTACTATTGTCATTTTTACCACTCCTTTTTTATGTATTTAGCAAAATAACCACATTAGACCTATGGCGAGTATTGCTATTCCTATCAAAAACAACCATCCTGTTATAGGAAGTAATAATACGAGTAATACTCCTAGTCCTAAACCTATTAGGCATACTCCTATTGTTCTTTTTAGTAATCTAAACATAATATATTACCTCCTTTATTTATATTATATTTTATAAATATATTTTGGTTACTTATTATTGAAAAATATAGTATTCTATGTTATTAATATATTGATATAAGAAATTGGAGGTTAAAAGTTAGAATGAATAAAAAAGATACTTTAGAAATTATAGAAATATTAATAAATACATACCCTGATGCTAAATGTAGTTTAGATTTTACTACTCCTTTTGAAATGCTAGTTGCAGTTATTCTTTCTGCTCAATGTACAGATGAAAGAGTTAATAAAACTACCCCTGCATTATTTTCTAAATATTCTACTCCTGAAGATTTTGCAAATATTCCTTTAGATGAATTAGAAAACTTTATTCATCCTTGTGGTTTTTATAAAAATAAAGCTAAAAATATTAAGGCTACTGCTCAAATTATTGTAGATAAATATAATGGTAAAGTTCCTGAAACTATGGAAGAACTTATGTCTTTACCTGGTGTTGGTAGAAAAACTGCTAATGTTGTTATGTTAGAAGCCTTTAATAAACCTCAAGGTATTGCTGTTGATACTCATTGCAAACGTATTTCTAATAAAATTGGGTTTTCTAATGAAAAAGAACCTGAAAAGATTGAACAAGATTTACTCAAAATTATTCCTAGTAAGTATTATAAAGATATGAACCATATTCTTATTTGGCATGGTAGAAATACATGTGTTGCTAGAAACCCTAAATGTGAAACTTGTACAATTAATAAATATTGTAAAGAATATAATGATAAAAAATTATAATTATAAAAATAATATATTTTGAGTTGTAGGGGCTTAATCGGTAAGGAATACTATTTAGGAATACCGAATTAAGCCCTTATTGCAATTTAATAGTTACGCAATTTTAACATATATTTAAGGGCGTAATTCGGTAAATTCTCTCAGGTATTCCTTACAGATTAAGCCCCTACAGCAGAAAATATTTTACCTATAAAGCATATAATAAATATTTATATTGGTAAAATATGTAAACTACTATCTTGACTTTTATGCCATAAAGATATATATTGTTTATATAATTTAATAAAGGAGGAGAAAAATGTTAAAAAAGAAATTTAAAGTCTTATTTCTATTGATAACAGTTGTTACTTTGCTTTCTACTCTAAGTTTTGCAACAGTTGAACCACGAACTACTGGGGAAAGTAATGAGAATGAAATTATGCCTATTTCTGAGAACGAGGCTACACCAATTTCAGAAGAAGATACATCTGACCCAGATGAAGAAGAATGGGTTAATAGTGATTTGTATATTATGGAAGATAAATACGAATTAAATAAAATTGTAGATGGAAATGTATTTATCTTTGCTAATGAAGTTACTATTAGTGGTGAAGTTGGTGGAAATGTATTTGTTTGTGCTAATAAATTAACTATTAATAATGGATATATTCACAGCACATTATTTGCTGCTACAAATGAAATTGTTATTAATGGTATGATTTATGACGTATATGCTGTATGTGATAATTTTACATTAGAAAAAGATGGTTTTATTGCTAGGGATTTAAAACTTGGCACAAATACTTTCAATTTAAATGGTAAAATTAGAAGAGATGCATATGTAAGTGCTGCTCACTACAATATTCCAGAACAAAATGAGCCTTTAATTGGAGGTAATTTCAATTATTCTGCTGAGTCTGAACTTACAATACCTGAAGAAATTGTAATAGGAGAAGTTAAATATAATAAAGAAATGATACCTGAAGAATCTGTTTTTGAGAAAGTTTGCTCATACATATTTGATGCAATTAATGTTTTAGTTTATGCTTTAGTAGTTATAATTTTAGCTATTTTACTTGCACCTAAATTTGTAGAAAGAGTATCAAATATGGATACTAAAAAAGCTTTTGTTTCTTTAGGAATTGGTATATTAGTACCTATTGCTGTTATTATTGCTTTATTCATACTTCTAATTAGCAGTGTTGCTTCAATGTTATCTTTGGCAGGCATATTTATATTTATAGCTATTTGTATGTCAGGAACAGCATTTGCAAGCATATATTTTGGAAGTATTTTTGTAAAAATGGCAAAATGGGAAGGAAAAGTAAAATTTGTATTAGCAAGTTTAATTACTGCACTAATAATATGGGCTATTAGCCAAATACCATACATTGGCGGAATATTTGGTTTATTAGTATCACTTTTCGGAATTGGTACTTTATTTGTAAATGCAGTTTATAGAAAAGAAGCAATAGTAGAAATTAATGAAACAACAAATACAAATGTTGAATAATTTATAAGTGGACAGAATTAAAATCTGTTCACTTTTTATATAATTGTAATTAATTAACTAAAATTCTCCTGATCTAGTAAAATAACTAAAATTACGATATTTCATTGACTTTTAATTTACTTTATAATATAATGTTTATGTAACTTAAATATTGTATTTATTATGAAAGGAGACATGACTATGTCAGATTCAGAAAAATTACGGAGAATATATGGAAATCTTTACTCAATTGGAGCATTTGTACTTTTTGCACTTGCAATTAATATAATATGGATAGCATTTATTTTTTTGCAGACACCTCAGTTTATATTTATATCCATATGTATTTCATTGTTTCTTTTTATATTTTCATATTTTTCTATGGAAAAATCTTATAAATATTTTATAGGAGTAAGTAAAGAAAAAATACATAAATCCGCTTCTGCAGAACTAAAAAAAGTAACTGGTATTTCTTTATTAACTGTAACATTTATACTTTTAACAGCAATTATTTGTTCTATTTGGTCTATGATTGTTTGGGGAGTATTAATTCCAGATCTTGGCTTTCTTGCGGTTCCTATTTTTATATTTTCATTAATTTTTCCTATTACTTATATGGAGGCTTGTAGCAATTTTATTATGGCAGGAGATTATGTTTCGTAAAAAGTATTAACAAAATAATTCTAATAAAAAATAACATAGGAAAATTTTCTATGTTATTTTTTGTTTTAAAATTTTTATTGCTTTCCCATAATCTTCTGAATTTATTATATAAACTCCTGCAACTAGAATATTTGCTCCTGCTTCAATTAGTTGTTTTGCATTTTTATCGTTTATTCCACCATCTACTTGTATATCTACTTCATATCCATTTTCATATATAAATTTATTTAATTCAGCTATTTTATTTATTGTTTCTGGCAATAATTCTTGACCACCTTTTCCTGGCTCTACTGTCATTATTAATACCTTATGAATATATGGCAGGTATTCATATACTTTTTCTATATCAGTTTTTGGGTTAATTGCTAAGCCTACTTTGCAATTATTTTGCTTTATGTATGATATTTGTTTTAATACTTCCATTTCATTTTTGCATGCTTCTATATGAAATGTTATACAATTTACACCAATATCTAAATAGTCTTTTACATATTCCTCTACATTATTTACCATTAAGTGAACATCTAAAGGCACGTTACTCACATTTTTTATACCTTCTGTGTATTTTCTCATTTTCTCAGACGTATTATTTTCTACAAATTTCCCATCCATTACATCTATATGGAAATAGTCTGTTTTGGCTACTTCTAAGTCATATACTGTTTTTATTATTTCCTCTTCTTTAGCATTTAGAAGTGATGTGCTTACTTCTACCATTTATGTGCCTCCTTATCTTTTAATTCATTATATATTTTGCAAAATCTCTCATATCTTTCTTGTGATATTTTCCCTTGTTCTAATGCCTTTTTTATACCACATTGTTCTTCTTTTAAATGCGAACAACCTACAAATTCGCATTCTTCTATGTACTTTTTAAAGTCTATAAAATATTTATCTAGGTCGCTACTTTCTATTTCTGTTATTTCAAAACTTGAAAAACCTGGGGTATCTGCAATATATGTATTTTTATCTAACTCATATAATTTAATATCTGTTGTAGTGTTTTTTCCCTTTTTATTTTTTGTACTTATTTCTCCTTCTTTTGTTACTTCTTTATCAAATATTGCATTAATTATTGTGGATTTTCCGAACTCCAGAATTACCTGAAAATGCACTTATTTTCCCTTTTAGTTCTTTTTTTATTTCGTCTATTCCGTTTTTTTCTATAGCATTTGTTAGTATTACTTTATATCCTACTTTTTTATATACTTCTTCTATATCAATATATATGTTAGATAAATCTATTTTATTTAAAATTATAATCGGCTTTATATTTAGGCTTTCTGCATAACAAATTTGCTTATCTAACATTAGTAAATCTGGCTTTGGATGTTTGGTTGATACTACAAATAATATTTGAGATATATTTGCTATTTTAGGTCTTTTTATATATGTTTGTCTTTCTAATACTTTATTAATAACTGCATTTTTTCCTTGTGTAACTTCTATTTCTACTTTATCGCCAACAACTGGTTTTAGTTCATCTTCTTTTTTAAACTTTCCCCTTGCTACTGCTTCATATATTTCGTTACCACATTGTATTTTATATAAGTTTGATATATTTCCTACTATTAACCCTTGCATATTTCTCCTTCTATTTTTATATTACTTTACAATAGTTAATATATACCATTTTGAACAAAAAAACAAGATATATTTTATTGACTTTTTATTTAACTTACTATATAATATTTATGTAACTTTAAAATGATGTTTATTAAGAAAGGAGACATGATTATGTCTGATTCTGAAAAATTACGGAGAAAACAAGGAAATATTTGGTTAACTGTTGCATTTATACCTTTCATAATTGCAATTTGTGCTATTTGGCTTATGTTTACAACTTATTATGGATTTATCTTAATGCTTTTTGGAACAGTTCCGTTATTATTTTTTACTCTTTCAATTGTAGTAAGTACAAAATCTTATGAAACTTATATAGGTGTTTCTGAGGAATTAATTATAAACTCTGACTCAGCAAAATTGAGAAAGATTAATGGAATATGCGAATTAGTTGGTGCTTATGTACTTTTAGCATTAGCAATTAGTTCTATTTGGGTAATTTTTGTATTTGCTAAAGATACACTATTTTTAGTTGTTTTTGTTGTACTTTTTTGCGTATTTCTTGGAGGTTTCTTTGGTAATGTTATAGTAGCTGTAAATGATTTTATGGCTATTGAAAAATTAGTTGAAAAATAATTATAATAAAGTTGGCTTCAAGGCGGGCGATTAAGCTAACGCATAACTTATCTGTAATTCGCTTTGCTCGAACAGCTAAGAAATAATCGCCCCTACAATTTAAAATTAATTTTGATTAGAATATAAAAACTAAAGAGTGAAAAGGTAATTACTTTTCACTCTTGTTTTTTATACTTTTATTCAAATGCACATGTTGTGGTTGAATTCATGTTTATTTGTTTTGTTCCTTTTAGTACATCATCTATATAAACTTTTACTTCAACAGTTCCTTTACCGCTGAATTTTGCACTTATATTTGTTGTTGTTTTTGGTTTGTTTTCATTGTATATTGTGTCATTTCCTGCAACTATTCTAATTTGTGCATTTTCTATTATTTCTTTTCCATCTTCATCTGTTTTTGGTGTGTAGTTTAAAAGTGATTTTACATTTACTGTTACTGTTCCTTGTTTCATTTCTGCTATTTTATTTACTGTTATTGTAACTACTGTGTCTACATCAACTGTTTTTCCTACATCTATACTTTGTTTTAATACTTTTCCAGCGTCTTTGCTTGTGTCTTCTTCATATACTACTTCTACTTTTAGTTTTGAGTCTGTTAATTCTTTTTTAGCTTGCTCTTCTGTTTTTCCTATTACATATGGTACTGAAACCTGTTCTTTTGCTTTACTTACTGTAAGTGTTATTTTTATTCCTGCTTGTACTTGCTCTCCTTTTTGGATACTTTGTTTTAGCACTATTCCTTCTTCAACTTTTGTGCTTTCTTCTTCTACTATTTCTATTTCTAAGTTGGCATCTAGTTCTTCTATCATTCTTCTTGCGTCTTCTATTTTTTCGCCTTCTACTTTTATCATTTCTACTATTTTTGTACCTTTACTTATTACAATTTGGAATTTTGAATTTTCTTTTATTGTATAGTTTTTTCTATATTTTGGCTCTTGTGAAATAACTTTTCCTTCTTCTATTTCACTATCATATTCTTCCCCTATTATTTCATAAGTAAATTTAGTATTTTTAAATAAATCTTTTATTTCTTGTTCTGTTTTCCCTACTAGTTCAGGAATTGGTACATCTCTTACAGTGCCTATATCCATTAATCCTTTTGTTATAAATATTGTTAATACAAATAATACTATACATGATAATATTATTACTGGTATTTTAGCTTTTGGATGTTCTTCAAAATATCTTGCTATTTTATTTTTTTTCTTTTTATTTTTTGTATTTGTTTCTTTTTCTTCTGGCACCTCAATTACTCTTGTACGCATTGTATCGTCTACTTCTTCTACAAATTTTCCTTCTGGATTTTTAAGTGCCATTCCTAAGTCTTTTATCATTTCTGTTGCTGTTTGATAACGTAAGCTTGGCTCTTTTTCCATTGCTTTCATTATAATTTGGTTAACTGCAAATGGTATTGATGGATTTAATTTTACTGGCTCTACTGGTTTTTCTTGCATATGTTTTAATGCTACTGATACCGGTGTATCTGCATCAAATGGTACTCTACCTGTAAGCATTTCATACATTACTACACCTAAAGAGTATAAGTCAGATTTAGCATCTGTAAAACCACCTTTTGCATGTTCTGGTGAGAAGTAATGTACAGAACCTATTGTTGTACCAAATGCTGTTATTGTAGAGTTTGATACAGCTTTTGCTATACCAAAGTCTGTAACTTTTGCAACTCCTTCTTCTGTTATTATTATATTGTGTGGTTTTATATCTCTATGTACAATATTGTTTCTATGAGCTGCCTCTAATGCTGAAGCTATTTGTATTGCAATATTTACGCTCCACTTCCAAGGAAGGCTTCCATCTTGATTTATTATTTGTTTTAAAGTTTTTCCTTGAATTAATTCCATAACTATATAATAAACATTATCTTCATGGCCTACATCATATACTGAAACTATATTTGCATGTGTAAGTCCTGCTGCTGATTGTGCTTCTGCGTTGAATCTTCTAATAAACTCTGCATCTGTTGTATATTCATCTTTTAATACTTTAACAGCTACATAGCGGTTTAATACATGGCATTTGGCTTTATATACTGTTGCCATACCCCCATTTCCTATTTTTTCTATAATTTCATATCTGTTTCCTATAAATTTACCTACTAAATCCATTTTTTTCTCTCCTTTGGTATTTTTTTGGAATTTAACTTTACTTAATTATAATTGCTGTGATATTGTCATATCCACCATTTTCATTTGCTTTTTCGATTAGCTTTTGTGTTGCTAGTTTATAATCTTGCTTTATTATATTATATATTTCTTCTTCTTTTATCATGTTTGTTAAGCCATCTGAACACATAAGAATTATATCATCTTTTATAAAACCTTTTACAGTAACATCTGGCTCTACAAATACTGTACAACCTAAGGCTTTTGTTAGCATGTTTTTCTTTGGATGATTAACCGCTTCTTCTTTTGTTATAGTTCCATCTTTTACTAATTTTTCTACATAGCTATGGTCGTTAGTTAGCTTTCTTATTATATCATTTCTAATTCTATATATTCTACTATCTCCCACATGTCCTATATATACCTTATTATTATATATTAAACATACTTCTAAAGTAGTACCCATTCCTTCTAATTCTTCATCTTCTTTAGATTTTTCATATACTACCATATTGGCATATTCCATACTATTCTTTATTAAATTTTGTATTTCTTCTTTTTCTTTTATGATGTTATTAAAATTACTTTCTATATAGTTTTTTGCAGATATTGTTGCAAGTTTGCTCGCAACTTCTCCACCTTTATAGCCACCCATTCCGTCTGCTAATATGTATAGTTTTAAGTCTTCATTTTCGGGTGCTATATAGTAGTAATCTTGGTTCATATCTCTTGCTTTTCCTACATCAGTTTTTGCAAAAGCTTCCATTTGTTCCTCCCGTATGGAAGTTGGAGGTTGGATTTTTAAGTAATTTCTTCGAAGCTCGGGCGATTAATAATCGCCCCTACATTATTTCCAACTTCTAACTTCTAACTTCCTTTCTATAAATTCTTTCTACGTAGCTGTCCACAGGCTGCATCTATGTCAGAGCCTAGTTCACGCCTTATTGTTGCTACTATTCCATGATCATTTAAGTAGTCTCTAAATTTCATTATATTTTCATTTGAACTTTTTGAATACTGACCATTTTCTATTTTGTTTATTGGTATTAGGTTTACATGACATAGCATTCCTTTAAGCAATTTTACTAGCTCTTTTGCATCTTCTAGGTTGTCGTTATTATCTTTTGCTAGCGCATATTCAAATGATATTCTTCTATTTGTTATTTTTATATAGTCTTTACATGCCTTAATTAATTCTTCTATGTTATACCTATTATTTACTGGCATCATACTACTTCTTTTTTCATTATTTGTTGCATGTAGTGAAATTGATAATGTGCATTGTATATTCTCTTTTGCTAAATCATATATACGTGGAACTAAACCACTTGTAGATACACTTATATGCCTAGCTCCTATGTTTAAACCTTTGGGGTTATTTATTATTCTTATTGCTTTTATTACATTATCGTAATTGTCTAATGGTTCTCCAATTCCCATAAATACTATATTTGAGATTTTATCTTCTATGTCTTGTTCTACTGCTAGTATTTGCTCTACTATTTCGCCAGCAGTTAAACTTCTTACAAATTTTATTCCTGTTGATGCACAAAATTTGCATCCCATTTTACAACCAATTTGGCATGAAACACATATTGTTTTTCCATGGTGGTATTGCATTAACACTGTTTCTATCGCATTTCCATCTAATACATCAAATAAGTACTTTTTTGTTCCATCTGATGATTCTTGTTTTTTTAATATATTATAATTACACATAGTGTAATTTTCTTTTAATTTTTCTCTTAAACTTAAAGATAAATTAGTCATTTCGTCAAATTCTTTTACTTTATCTACATATAACCATTTAAAAATTTGCTCTGCTCTAAATGGCTTTTCCCCTAGGCTTACAAGTTCTTCTTTAAGTTCATCTATATTATAATTTTTAATATTTTTCAATTTATTACCTTCTTAAGCTATATTTCTTACTTTAAACCTTTATTTCCGTATAATTAGTTTATATCATAAAGTATTTTTTTTTTCAATAGTTTGTATAAAAAAGAATATATCCAAAATTACTAAGTTTTGAATATATCCTTTTATATTTACATTTCACTTTTTATTTTTTCAATTTCTTCTTTTGTTAATTTTGTTACTGTTATTATATCTTTTAATTTCATGTTCATTTTTAGTAGCTCTTTTGCAGTATTTATTTGAGTTTCTTTTATTTCCTCTTCTTTTGCATAACTCACTTCACTTGCTCTATTCATTTCCCATTTTTATTCTAACCATTGCATTCTTTTTGTTTCTTCATCACCTGTTAAATATAATATTTGTAACCTTGCCTTTTTTAATATCTCCTTTTCTATTTTTATATCTTTTCGATTTAAAAAATCTCAATATTCTTAAAATAATAACTGCACCAACCCGAACCACCTGTTGCTGTACAAACTACTTTAAACATAATTTTCTTATATTTTTCAATATTAAAAGTTTCTATTACATTACTTGGACTAGTGGTATTTAAAATATTTTCCGTCTTAGTTTTTCCTTCACTATCTTCATAATATCCTATTATTCTCCAATATGTAGTACCTGATACTCTGTTACGCGTCCTACTTCCAACTGTAAGTGTATTGTAATTCTCTAGTTTATCTATAAGATTTTCACCTTCTCCTCCACATTCTGCAAGTAATACAACTCTATATTGCTCAATACATATTTTAGGAAGTGTATTGTTATTTGATGTTACTAATTTATTTCCATCTATACTCGCTAATTGCAAACTACTATTTATTTCAAATTCATATGGATATTTTTCTAATTTTGTATATATTGAATTTGGGTTTTCACCTACTTCATATTTTGTGCTTGCTATTTGGCTTTTTTCTGTTACATATTCTATTTCACTATCATCTTTTAAACTTATTGATAACTCTTTTAATGTTGGCATCTTTTGCTCTTCTACATACTTATTCATTTGGCAGTTAGTTATTTTTAGGTTTATTATTTCTGTTGCTGTTTGTTTATTTGTGGCTTCTTTTGCTTGTTTACTTCTTACAAATATTCCATTATTACTTAAACTTAAATATATTGCTACACTCGCTAATATTATTAGTACTATTATTGTTATTACTAGTGAAATTAAAGTTATTGCCTTTTGTTTTTTCATTTGTTTCCTCCTTTTATGACATTTTTATCATAAACAAATTATATATTCTATTATTTTTAAAGTCAATATTTCTTATGATATTTTTGTCATTCTTTATTTTGTTTTTATATGACATAATTGTCTAGTATGTAGGAGGTTATTATGATTAGAGAATATAGATTAAAAAATAAGTTAACCCAAGAAGAACTCGCTGAAAAACTTGATATTAGTTGGCGTCATTTGCAACGTTTAGAATATAATGAAGAAAACACAACTGTAAAAACCTTGAAAAAAATTATTAATGTTTTAGATATCCCCAATGAAGATATAATTAATTATTTAAAAAAGTAAGTAAATAGTTTTATAATAACTGTTTTTTAAAAAATAAACCCTATGTGGCTTATTTTTTTATATATTTTTTAATAGTTTATATAATAACTATATAATTATTGATATTTTTTCTAACTTATTATTTATATATTTTTTCAATTGTTTCACTTTTCTAAATTTTGTGTTATACTTGTGTTTATATGTCATAATATTTTATATAGAGGAAGGATTTTATGGAACGATTTAAGGAAACTAAAAAAGCTGGGCTTTTAGGTATTTGGGGAAATTTATTTTTGTTAATTATAAAAGGCTCTATTGGTTTTTTAACTAATAGTCAAGCAATGATTGCCGATAGTGCTAATAGTGCAGGAGATATTTTTGCCTCTCTTATGACTTTTATTGGCAATAAAATTGCTAGTGAGCCTAAAGATGAAAGTCATAATTTTGGACATGGAAAAGCTGAATATATTTTTTCACTTTTTATTAGTGTTTCAATGATAATTGTTGCTGTTAAGTTAATGTTTGATTCTATTTTTACATTGATTAATCATAATTATATGAGTTTTTCTTGGTTACTTGTTGTTGTATGTATTGTTACTATTTTAGTTAAACTCGCTCTATTTATATATACAAATAAACTTTGTAAAAAATATCATAACATTCTACTTGAGGCTAATAGTAAAGACCATAAAAACGATTGTATTGTAACAACATTTACTTTAATTTCTGTACTTGCTACTTTAATTGGTATACATTGGCTAGATGGTGTTGTTGGAATTGGAATATCAATTTGGATTGCTGTTACTGGTTTTAAAATTTTTATGGAGAGTTATAATGTTTTAATGGATAAATCTTTAGATGAAGATACTAAAGATTTGATTTTGAATATTGTTAGAAATTACGAGAATGTACAAAATATTGAACATTTCTATAGTTCTCCTGTTGGATATCAATATATTGTTGTTCTTACAATTTGTGTATATGGTAACATGTCTACGTTTGATAGTCATTCTTTAGCTAACAATTTGGAAGATGAAATTAATAGGTTAGACAAAATTTATGATACTACTATTCATGTTGAACCAATTTAATTCATTTTCCGATATTTATTGACATATTTTGCATATTAAATTATAATTATATTAATAGAGTTAGTTAATCTTTTTCAATTGAAAAGGAGGTATGTTTATGAGAAACGTAGAAGATACTTACACAAACATTCCTACTATCTTTGAAATAAAAATACGGGAGCAAGGCTGGATACATGATGTGAATTTGCATTTATCAACAGAATGTGAACCTATACCTGTTGAATGGAAAGGCTATATAAGATATAGGAATGGTCATCGTTCTAGTATCTTTAAGTTAAAGTATGTCTTTGAAAATGCACTTTTAAATCAGCATGCTACTTTTCATTATTTCATTAATGGTACTGAACATGTTTGTGAACCTATGGTTTTTAATGTGTATCCGTTTTATGAAGCTTAAATTAGTTAAGGGGCAAAGTGTTACTTTGTCCCTTATATTATGTTGTATTAAAATTTAAAAAGCAATACTTTCTATAATTTAACACAAAAAAATTTCATTTCCCTTGCATTTTTATGTAAAATGTTATATAATATAGGCTCTTCGCTAAATCGAGTGGGTAAGTAGTCAAAACAAAATAAATATA
>CAPNDH010000009.1 GCA_948664205.1 uncultured Clostridia bacterium
TTCCGTAAAGATAAATAATTTTCAAATAAATTTTTATAAAACTCTTTCAAAATTTAAAAAGTATGATACAATAGAAGAAAATAAAAAAATAAAACTATTTTCTGATTTCTATTTGCCTATTGAAATATTAAAGAAAACGAATTATGAGTATGTAGAAGAAAATCTACAATATACTATTGATGAAGCAAAAGAAATAGGAATAAAAAAAGCCCAAGAAGCTTTAGATAATCAGGTACAAAATAAGGAAAACATTGTTAATACTTATATAAACTATAATGAGCAAGAGGAGTTTATAGAAGTAGAAGTAACATATGAAGTATTAGAAGAAATTGGGACAAAAGAAAAAATAGTGTTTTGAAAGGATTGATATCATGGAAGAAAGAAGCCTAAGAGTCTATGCAGATAAAACATTTTTTACAAGATTAACAAATACTTTAACAAAAATGATGATTCCTACAAAAATTGGAATAAATAGTATGATTATTACTATGAAAAGAAATAACGTACTAAAATGTTATGATGCATTTAAACAAGCAGAAAAAGAAGAAAATACAAACAAAAAAGAAATATTAGAAAAAAAATATGAAGAAGCATACAGTTTATACTTAGAGGCAATTGATAAGAATATAATGGACTCAATATACAAAAAAGTAAAAAGTGGCTCTGCTTCAGAATTCGAAAAAGATGCTTTATCAAAA
The DNA here is from genome assembly GCA_948664205.1 of uncultured Clostridia bacterium. Classification (GTDB taxonomy): domain Bacteria; phylum Bacillota; class Clostridia; order TANB77; family CAG-508; genus UMGS1663. The sequence continues at coordinate 699 of CAPNDH010000009.1, forward strand.
TATTATAATCTAATAAAAATAAAAGAAACTGAATATTTAGAATATAAGTATAGAAAACAAAAGTATTTGTTAGAGCTAGACTATCAAGCACTATTAGAATCAAATAAAACAAAATTAATAGAAAAATATAAAAGTTTTTATATAGCAAAAGTGGATAGCTTATATAAAGGGCTATTAAAACACTTTTCTATAAAACTTGCTGACAATTCATCTTCTCAAAGTAAAGATATTATATATGAAAAAATATTTGAACTATTAGAAGAATATATTGTAGATATTTTACCAATAAAACTAGAAATTAGTGGAAACGAAACTTATAAAGAAGTAATAGAAGAATATAGCAGATATGAAAATTATACTGTTGGTAAGTTAGATCAAAATGAAAGAATAGAAAAGAGAATGATTTTAATATCATTAAGTAGAAAATTATTTACACATAGTTTGCCATTAGTTGTAGCAGAACAGTGCTATATAAAACTATTAAAGGATGCTAGAACACTAATAATAGATACAAAAATAGCAAAGAAAAGAGAAAAGGCATATACATTATTAATAAAGCTAATAGAAGAATATAATTTGAAATTACTTTCTACAAAAGTATATTGGGACAAGCCAGAAAAAAGAGAAGAATATAAGGCATTTTGGAACAGGTATAAGGAAATTAAGAACATTGAAAATAAAGAAGAAAACATGAAAGAAAAAGAGATATTATTTATAAAAAGCGACTTAAAAGAAGTATATAAAAATGAAACAAGATATTATAGAATAATAGAATTTTACAAAAATAAATTAGTTTCATTAGGAGCAATGAAACAGCTTAAAAATAAATGTATATCAAAAGGTAGCTATGTAGGAAGGAATGTTTTATGCAAGAGTTAGTAGAAATTAATTGGGACTCTATACAAGAAAATAAAGAATATGAAGATAAGATAGTACAAGTACTAAATAAATGCTTTGAAGAAGAAGATTTAAAAGATCTAAATTTATACATAAGTGTAACTTTAACTTCTCCAAGTGTAATAAAAAAATTAAACAATGAATATAGAAATATAGATAAAGAAACAGACGTACTTTCTTTTCCGATTTTTGAAAAAAAAGAAATAGATGAAATTGTTAAAAATAAAGAAAAACAAATAGTAAAAGAAACTATAGGAGATGTAATAATTTCAGTTAAGAGGGTTGAAGAGCAAGCAGTAGAATATGGACATAGCTTTGAAAGAGAACTATCATACATGTTAGTTCATGGTTTTTACCACTTAATGGGGTATGACCATATAAAAGAAGAAGATAAAAACAAAATGCGCCCAAAAGAAGAAAAAATATTAAATGAATTAAAAATATCAAGATAAAAAAGTAGTAATATAAAAATTAATCGTAGGGGCTTATATCTAAAAGGAATACATATAAGAAATACCGAATTACGCCCTTGCTTCGAAGAATTACTTTAATAAAGAAAAAATATTAAAGTCAAATAAAAAAGGAAAGGAAATAAAAAATGAAAAAATTTTTAGTAGCAATATTAGTAATAGTAGTAATAATAGCAGCTGTGTTATTTGCAATGAAAGTTGTAAATAATAACAATAATACACAAACAACAGGTTTAGGACAAGAAAGTAAGAATGAAAAAGCGCCTATAAAAAAATTACAAGTAATAGATGAAGATTCAAAATCAAGACCATATGCAGTTATGATAAACAATCATCATGATGCATGGCCACAATGTGGACTTCAAGATGCATACTTAGTATATGAAATAATAGCAGAAGGTAATATAACAAGAATGATGGCACTTTTTAAAGATAAAGACACAGCAAAAATAGGGTCAATTAGAAGTTCAAGACCATATTACATAGATTATGCAGAGGAAAATGATGCAATATATATACACTGGGGTGGAAGTCCACAAGCATATACAAGGTTAAGAAAAGTAGATTCAATAGATGGAATGGCATTAGAAGGAAGCGTATTTTTTAGAGACAAAACTCTAAAAAGAAACACTGAACATACAGGATTTACAAGTATGAAAAACGTAAAAGAATATGCACAAAAAAAAGGTTATACAAGAGATACTAATAAGGACTTACTTTTAAACTATTCAGTAGATGAAATCGATGTATCTAATTTATCAGAAGCACAAAGTGCAATAAAAGTTGATATAAAATATTCAGGATATCATACAACAAGTTATGAATATGATGAAGAAAATAAAGTTTATAAAAGAAGTATGAGTGGACAAGCAAATGTAGACTTAGTTACAGGAAAACAATATACAGCTAAAAACATAATAGTATATAGTGTATCAAACAATACTATAAATGATGGAAGCGGTAAAGGAAGACAAGAATTAAACAATATAGGAAGTGGAAATGGTTATTACATAACAGATGGCCATGCTGTTCCAATTACATGGGAAAAAACTTCGCAAAGCGGACAAACAGTTTATAAATATACAGACGGAAAAGAAATAACTGTAAACGACGGAAATACTTTCATACAAATATACCCAAAAACAGGCAAATTAACTATTACACCAAAAGCAGAAGAAAATTTAACACAAAATACAATTGATTAATAAAAAGCTAGGTAAAGGCGACTAAAAAGTCGCCTTTTTGTTGCTATATAAAATTATATAAATTTATTGACTAAAAAATTACTTATTGGTAAAATACTAATATAAATAACAAAAGTGAAACATAAATCCAATAAAAGGAGATTTAAATTTATGAAAAATAAAAAGAAAATAACTTTAATAGCATTAATATTATTATTTATTTTAGCAATAATATTATTAGTTTTAAACCAAACAGGAGTAATAAATAGAATTATAGAAAATATCAATAAAGAAGAAATAAAAAAAGAAATAAGCTATGAAGTATATAAACATGTAAACGGAAAAACAGCAATGTTAGTAGTAGCAGAAGATACAGAAAATGGAATAGAAAAAATAATATATCCAAATAATGAAATGGAGTTATATTGCAATGGAAAAACAAAAGTAGCATTTGACTATAATACAGATATAACAGGAAAAGAAAGTCTAACATTCAAAGCAATAAATATGCTAGGAGAAGAAATAGAAAAAACAATACAAATAAATGACCAATTCTATTTAGATATGATAGACCATAATCTAACAAAGGAAACAGAAACCCAAAAATGCTTAACAGTAAATTATAAAGAAGGAAGTGCAACGAAGCAATATAAAATAGGAGAAGGAGAAACTTGGACAAACTATACAAACGCAATAAGATTAGATGATTATCAAATATTAGAAACATTAGAAAATGAAAACAAGACTCCTAAAGTTTATCTAAAACAAGTAGATAATATAGGAAATGAAATAATAGTAGAATCAAAATTAAATTATACAGTACCTAATACTGTAACATATAAACAAGAAGATACAGTAATAGAAGGAGAAAGTATAATAGCGTGTGTAGAAGATAATGAGCTACAAACAGGAAATTATATATTTAGAATAACAGGAACAACAAATGGGGAAATGACAGAAACAATAGAATATCCAGTAGAGTTATACAATTATAATGAAGATGCAAACTATAAAGCAACAAATGAAATAGTGATAAATAACACAAAATATACAGGAATAGGAAAAACAAATTCAGAAAAAAGAATGTTAATACTAAAATATAATAAGAATTTAAGTATAGAGGACAAAGCAATAATAACACCAACAGGAACAAGCGAGGAGATTAATGGAGCAACACACTTATGTACAAAAAAAGGAATGTTCATATATTGTGCAGAAACACTAACAAATAATGGTAAAGTAACAATGACAGCAAGAGGAACAGTAAACCAAGAAGGAGAAAATGTATACCTATATAAAAATGAAGACAACACTTATGAATATGTACCAGCAATAGGAGCGACAGGAGCAACAGGTGTAACAGTAAGTGATGATAGAAAAACATATATTGGAAAAAATGGAGAAGATGGTTTAAATAGGACAACAGGAGGTGGCGCTTCAGGAGGAGCTTGGGATTACACATCAGGTAATGGATCAGATGGAACAGCTTATTCTGGCGGAACTGGTGGTGGCGGAGCTTCTAGACATTGGTATGGTCAAAAAGGAGGATATGCAGGAAATCCTAATGGAGGTCAAGGTCGGTAATTCAAGTGCCTATAATATGGGTGGTCGAACATATGCAGGAGGAGGGGCACGGTAACCCTGGTGGTTTTGGAAGCGGGAATAGTAATGATGGAGATTGGGGACGCAATCGGATCAAATGGAACTGGAGGTTTAATGATAATATTTGCATCAGAATTTACAAACTCTGGAATTGTAGAAAGTAATGGGTCAGATGGAGGAACTGGAAGTAAGGCAGGAGGAGGTGGCTCTGGTGCTGGTAGTATAAATATATTTTATAAAGAGCTAATAAAAGAAGGAACAGTAATAGCAAATGGAGGAAAAAGAGGAGCGAACAACAGTAGTTTTACAAGACGTGCCGAAGGAGGAGCTGGTGGCGCAGGCTCAATCACAATAACAAGCATGCCTCATAGGACATGGCAAGAATAGTAAATAATATAACATTTAATTAAAAACGATTATTTTTTATATCAGACTGTTGATAAAGTATATAAAAATATTTTACTCATCAGTCTTTTTCTTTATATTTTCCATAATATAATGTAAATATATTTTTGTAATGTTCTTTTTGTAATTCCCATAAAATTATGAAAAACAATTGACTAAAAAATGACATATTGATAAAATAATAATAAATTAATAGTATATAAACATAAACTAAGGAGAAAATATAGTTATGAAAAATAAGAATAAAAAGAAAATATTTTTAATAATGCTAATAATTTTATTATTTATAATATCAATAGCATTACTAATTTTAAGTCAAACAGGGACAATAAATAGAATTATTAATAATATAAATAAAGAAGAAATAAAAAAAGAAATAAGCTATGAAGTATATAAACATGTAAACGGAAAAACAGCAATGTTAGTAGTAGCAGAAGATACAGAAAATGGAATAGAAAAAATAATATATCCAAATAATGAAATGGAGTTATATTGCAATGGAAAAACAAAAGTAGCATTTGACTATAATACAGATATAACAGGAAAAGAAAGTCTAACATTCAAAGCAATAAATATGCTAGGAGAAGAAATAGAAAAAACAATACAAATAAATGACCAATTCTATTTAGATATGATAGACCATAATCTAACAAAGGAAACAGAAACCCAAAAATGCTTAACAGTAAATTATAAAGAAGGAAGTGCAACGAAGCAATATAAAATAGGAGAAGGAGAAACTTGGACAAACTATACAAACGCAATAAGATTAGATGATTATCAAATATTAGAAACATTAGAAAATGAAAACAAGACTCCTAAAGTTTATCTAAAACAAGTAGATAATATAGGAAATGAAATAATAGTAGAATCAAAATTAAATTATACAATACCAGATAATATAACATATAAACAAGAAGAAACAGTAGTAGAAGGGGAAAGTATATTAGCATGTGTAGAAGATAATGAACTACAAACAGGAAATTATATATTTAGAGTAACAGGAACAATAGAAGAACAAAATGAAGAAGGAGTAACACAAACAAAAACAGAAACAATAGATTACCCAGTAGAGTTATACAATTATAATGAAGATGCAAATTATAAAGCAACAAATGAAATAGTGATAAATAACACAAAATATACAGGAATAGGAAAAACAAATTCAGAAAAAAGAATGTTAATACTAAAATATAATAAGAATTTAAGTATAGAGGACAAAGCAATAATAACACCAACAGGAACAAGCGAGGAGATTAATGGAGCAACACACTTATGTACAAAAAAAGGAATGTTCATATATTGTGCAGAAACACTAACAAATAATGGTAAAGTAACAATGACAGCAAGAGGAACAGTAAACCAAGAAGGAGAAAATGTATACCTATATAAAAATGAAGACAACACCTATGAATATGTACCAGCAATAGGAGCAAATGGTGGATCAAGTGTAAGCCATGCTAAACCAGGAATAAATGGACAATCAGGAACTTCTAGAAAAACAGGAGGAGGTGGTTCTGGGGCTGGTGGATATTGTGGAACAGCAGGAGCAGGAGGAAATGGAACTTCATATTCTGGTGGAGCTGGAGGCGGAGGAGCAGCAGGAAATGCATCAAATCAATGGGGAACTGGAACAGCAGGAAGTTCAATAGGTGGCCCAGGTGGAAATGCGGGACTTGGTGGATCTTTTAGCCGTTCAGCAGGAGGAGGAGCAGGAAATCCAGGAGGTATAAACAAGTCAATATCGCAGAATTACATGGTTGATGCAGAAAATGGAACAGGAGGACTCTTAATAATATATACTAATATTATAAATAATAACAAAACTATTTCATCAAAAGGAAGCAATGGAGGATTTGGAAGTGATGCACCAGGAGGTGGATCAGGAGCAGGAAGCATAAATATATTTTATAAAACATCAATAGAAAGAGGGACTATAACAGCTAATGGCGGAAGTAAAGGAAGTGCACCACATTATACTTCTTATCAAGCAGCCAATGGTGGCGCAGGCTCAATCACAATAACAAACATAATTCCTATGACATGGCAAGAATAGTAAATAATATAAAAAATCAATCAATAAAAAGGAACTTTAATGTTCCTTTTTTTATTTGTATATGCTATAATGTAAGAAAATAAGAAAGAACATTAAATTCTACAAATTTAGCTATTTATATATAGTATAATGAAAAAACTAGGAGGGAAAATGAACGAAAAATTCAAATCAGGTTTTGTTTCAATTATAGGAAGAACAAATGTAGGAAAATCAACAATAATAAATGCATTAGTAGGCGAAAAAGTAGCAGCAGTTGCAAACAAAACACAAACTACAAGAACAGCAATAAGAGGGGTAGTAAATAGAGAAAATTCACAAATAGTAATAATAGATACACCAGGTATACACAAGCCAAAAACCAAGCTAAGCGAAACAATGTTAGATACAGCATTTAACTTCATAGGTGATGTAGATGTTATTTTATTTGTAATAGATGCAACATCAAAAGAAATAGGGCGTGGAGATTCAAAAATTTTAGAAAAGATAAAGGAATCAAAAAGAAAAACAATATTAATAATAAATAAAATAGATATGGTAAAAAATAAAGAAGACTTGTTACACTTAATTGACTTATATCAAAAAGAATATGAGTTTACAGCAGTAATACCAGTATCAGCCACAAAAAAGGAAAATACAGAAGTAATTATAGAAGAAATAGAAAAGAACCTAAAAGAAGGACCTGCATATTATGATATAGAGGAATATACTGACCAAACTTCAAGGCAACTAGTAGAAGAAGTAATTAGAGAAAAAGCATTAAAATTTTTAGATGATGAAGTTCCACATGGACTATATATACAAACAGAAAAAATGAAATTTAGAAAAACAAAAGAAAAAGAAGAAATATATGATGTAGAAGCAACTATTTATTGCCTAAGAAATTCTCACAAAGGAATAATAATAGGCAAAAATGGAAATATGCTAAAAAAAATAGGAACGTATGCAAGAAAAGACTTAGAAAGTATGCTAGGAACAAAAGTAAATTTAAAAATTTGGGTAAAAGTAAAAGAAGATTGGCTTAATAATGATTCTATTGTAAAAAAATTTAAATTACAGTAAAGATAAAATTGTAATTGCAGGGTGCGGGCCTTGTGTCCGCCCGTTCTTCGAAGCAAGGGTATACACAAGGTCTACCCCTACAAATTAAAAATGAAATAAAAATTTTGAATAAAACACAAAAAAAAAGCAAAAAATAACATTAAGAACTAACAAAAGAGAGGGTGGATTCTTATGATAAAAGAAATAGCATGGAATACATTTAAAAATACAGGGAGTATAGATTCATACTTAGAATTAACAAAATTGCAAAATATAGAAAAAGAAATGAAATTAAATGGATTAACAGAAGAAGAACTAAAAACTGAAATTAAAATAAAAGAAGATTTAATATGAAAAACGATTAATAATAAAAGGTGAAGAATGGGAACAGTAAAAACAAAAGGGATAATAATTGCAGAAAATAGTATGGGCGATTTTGATAAAATGCTAACAATATTAACTCCAAATGGAAAAGTGTCGTGCTCTGCCAAAGGCGCAAGAAGGCCAAAAAGCCAACTAATGGCAGGCACACAATTTCTATGTTTTGGAGAATACATGATGTTTAAAGGCTCAAATACGTACACATTAAACTCATGTGAAACAATAGAGTTATTTTATAATTTAAGAATAGACTTAGATAAGCTAAATTATGCATCCTATATTACAAAAATTATTCAAGATGTAACATATGAAAATCAAAATACATATAAAATTTTGCAACTATATTTAAATACTCTATATGTAATTGCAGAAACTGATATGGATTTAAACTTTGTAGTATCAATATTTAAAATGAGACTCATGTGCTTATTAGGTTTTAAACCAAGGCTAGACAAATGCTCTACATGTGAAAAAGAAGAAGTAAGTTATTTTAGCTTTAAAGATAATGGTCTAAAATGTGAAAATTGTAGTAAACAAGATACAGGAACAATTGAAATATCAGAATCTACAAAAAATGCACTAAAATACATATGTATAGCACCAGCAAAAAAGTTATACTCATTTAATATATCAGAAGAAAACAAAAAGCAATTAGAAATAATTGCAAAAATATATACAAATAATAAACTAGAAAAAGAATATAAATAATATTTTAATTTAAAAAAATTATGTTTACAAGAAGTACAAAATGTGATATAAATAGAATATTCTATTTAGCACAATTTGTGCTTTAATATTTAAAATCAAAGAAATTAAAATCTTTAATTAATTAAAATTAAATTCTAAATTAAAATCCAAAATTAAAGTAAAAGATAAATAAATACTGAAGGGAGGTATAGAGTAATTGTAAAATAAAGCACTAATTAAACTATATAGAAAATATTTATGAGGAAAGGTATATCAAATGCTTGCATATAGAAAAAGTAATTGATATAATAAAGGTATAAAATGGAGAAAACACAAAAAACAAATAAACCATTAAACTTAAAAGACGATATAATGTTTAAGGTATTCTTTAGTAGAAAGGGAAATGAAGAATTTTTAATAGATTTCCTAAAAGCACTATTAAAAATAGATATAAAAGAAATAAAAATACAAGAAGAAGTAAATTTAGAAAAATTAAGTAAAAAGGAAAAAGGTGGAAGGTTAGACTTACAAGCAAAGCTAGATAATGGAACAATAGTAAATATAGAAATGCAATTAAGAAATGAGCATAATATAGAAGAAAGAACAACATATTATAGTTCAAAAGTAATAGCAAGAGAAACTGAGCGAGGAACTAAATACAAAGATATAAAACAAGTAATAATGATAAATATATTAGACTATGAAATGCTAGGCTTTGACGAATACATATCAGAAACTGCAGTAGTACTAGATAAACACAGAGAATATGAAGTACTAAAAGGAATAAAATGGTACTTTATAGAATTACCAAAATTCAGAAAACAAAATCCTAATATGAATGAGAAAATTAATCAATGGTTAGCATTTATAGATGATTATGATAGGGGGTTAGTGAAAATGGCAGAAGAAAATAATGAAACACTAAAAAAAGCAAGGTTACAAATATCATATTTAACAGGTGACGAAGAAGCAAAAAGAATGCAATGGTTAGAAGAAAAATGGGAAATGGATAGAGTAAGTGAAATAGGATATGCAGAAGAAAAAGGAAAAGAACAAGGAATAAAAGAAACACAAATAGCAACAGCTAAAGAACTATTAAAAATGAATATGAAACTAGAAGATATAATAAAAGTAACCAAATTAACAAAAGAAGAAATTGAAGAAATAAAGAAAGAAATTTAAAATACGAAACAAGGAAAGATTTGGGACATGTCCAAATCTTTCCTCAATTCGTATAAATTTTCCACAAATAGCAAATAATATGTGCATAACATTTGCTAAGGAGTGGAAAGTTTTTATGAAAAATTATAGAAATTTAGATATAAAAGGAACGATGCTAGATACAAATCAACTTGAAATATACTTAGAAAAAATGGCATCAGACCATGTTCTGCAAAATAAAAGTAGCAAAGGCACATATCCAATACCAAAATTAAAGGAAAATTTTGAAATCATTTTAGAAGTGTATAACCTTCTTAATGAACACATAAAACTAGGGCTTCCAATACATCCAGCAGGAGAGTGGCTTTTAGATAATTTTTATATGATAGAAGAAACATACAAAATGGTAATAAAAGAACTTAGCCTAAATAAATATACAAAATTTTTAGGTATATCAAATGGAATAAATAAAGGTTTTGCAAGAATATATGTGCTAGCTTTTGAAATTGTAGCATATACAGATAGTAAAATAGATACGAAAACATTAACAAACCTATTATACAGTTACCAAAAAAAGAAAACTCTTAGTATGGATGAAATATGGAACATAGGAATATTTATACAAATAGCATTAATTCAAAACATAAAAGATATATGCGAAAAAATATATTATAGTCAAATGCAAAAATATAGAGTAGAAAATATATTAGAAAGATTAGTTGAAAATAAAGAAGATTTAAAATATAAAAATTTAAGTGTGTATAGGCAAAGAGTAAAAGGGTATGGAGAAATGAAATATCCTTTTATAGAGTATATGTCATATAGATTAAAAAAATATGGAAAATCTGCATACAGTTATATAAATGCTTTAGAAGAACAAGTAAATAAAATGGGAACTACAATAGATGAAGTTATAAGAAAAGAACATTTTGATATGGCACTTAAAAAAGTAAGTATGGCGAATAGTATTACCAGTATAAAAGAACTTTTAAGAATGGATTTTATGCAAATATTTCAAAATATAAATGGAGTAGAAGAAGTTTTAAAAAAAGATCCAGCAAATGTATATTCAAAAATGGATTATAAAACAAAAGAATATTATAGAAATAAAATTAAAGAAATATCAACTAAAACTAAAATATCCGAAATATATATTGCTAGAAAATGTTTAGAATTATGTAGTAGAGAAGGACTAAATGAGAAACAAAAACATGTTGGGTACTATTTAATAGATAACGGAGAAGATGAATTATTAAATAATATCACAGGAAGTAATAAAAAGAAAATTTCAAAAAATAAAAAAGCAAAAATATATGTAAGCACAATATGGGGAATAAGTATATTAATAGACTTAGTGCTAACAATTCTAATGCATAATATCTGTAGGGGTCGCTACTCACGGCGACCCGATAACAATCACTACAATTGTACTATTTTTCGTAACAGCACTAATTCCTATTCAAGAAATAGTAGTAAAAATAGCACAATATATATTAGGAAAAATAGTAAAACCCAAATTAATACCGAAATTAGATTTTGAAGCAAAGAGAGTTCCTAAAGAAAGCACTACATTTGTAGTTATACCAACAATTTTAAAAAGCAAAGAAAAAGTTCAAGAATTAATAAAAAAATTAGAAGTATATTATCTAGCAAATAAAAGTGAAAACATATATTTTGCACTACTAGGTGACTGTTCAGCAGGAAGTAATAAAGAGGAAACATTTGATAAAGAAGTAGAAGAAGAAGGACTAAAGTTAACAGATAAATTAAATAAAAAATATCCTTCAGAAGAAGAAAAAATACCAAAATTTACTTTTATATATAGAAAAAGATTCTGGAATGGAAAAGAAGAATGTTATTTAGGTTGGGAGAGAAAAAGAGGTTTACTTAGTCAATTTAATGAATATCTATTAGGAAATGAAGAAAGCCCATTTAAAGTAAATACTTTAGAAGAATGGAAGAAAGAAAAAAATATAAAAGAATTACCAGTAAAAATTAAATATATTATAACTTTAGATGCAGACACAGAACTTACATTAAATACTGGGTTAGAATTAATTGGTGCAATGTCACATATTTTAAATAAACCAAAACTTTCACAAAATGAAGATGTAGTAATAGAAGGCTATGCTATTATGCAACCAAGAGTAGGAATTAATATTACAGCAAGTAGAGAAAGCTTATTTACAAAAATATTTGCGGGAAGCGGAGGAGTAGACCCATATACTAATGCCATTTCAGACATTTATCAAGATAATTTTGGAGAAGGAATATTTACAGGAAAGGGAATTTACGATTTAGAAGTATTCTCAAAAGTATTAAAAAACGAAATACCAGAAAACACCGTATTAAGTCATGATTTATTAGAAGGAAATTATTTAAGGTGTGGACTAGCAACAGATATTATGCTAATGGATGGATACCCTACCTCTTATAATAGCTTTAAATCAAGAATGCATAGATGGATTAGAGGAGACTTCCAAATATATTCGTGGATAAAAAATAACATTATAAACAAAAAAGAATTACAAAAGAAAAATCCACTAAGTTTTCTTTCAAAATATAAAATATTTGACAACCTAATAAGAGCAATATTACCAATTTCAAGTATGTTACTAATAATTACAACACTAATAACAAATATAACTTGTAGGGGTCACGCTTTGGGCGACCTAGGATACTCAAATTCAATTTTAACACTAGGCTTAAGCATAGCAATAATATCAACAATAATACCAACAATAATAGATATAGCAAATAAAATTATATTCAGAAAAGAAGACAATAAATATCAAAAAAGTTTTGAAGCCAACATATCAACTTTTACAGCAAGTATATTAAGAGCGATAATTAGTATTTTGGTACTTCCAGATAAAGCATATAATTCGTTAGATGCAATGATAAGAAGTATATATAGAATGAAAGTAAGTAAAAAGTATCTACTAGAATGGACGACTTCAGAAGATACTGAAAAATTAAGTAAAAATACAATAAATTCATATTACAAAAACATGCTTGCAAACACTATAATAGGAGCATTAGCTATTATATATGGTTTTATATTTACAAATTTAATTATTTTAGTATTCGGAATTGCATGGCTAGCTACACCAATGTTCATGTGGTATATTAGTAAAAAAGTAAAAATAAAAGAAAAAGTAGAAGAACTATCTGATAAAGATAAAGAATATCTATTAGAAATAGGAAAGAGGACTTGGCAATTTTTTAAAGATAATATTAACGAGGAAAATAATTATTTACCACCAGATAACTATCAAGAAGGAAGAACCCCAATTGTAGTTCCAAGAACTTCATCAACAAATATAGGGTTAGGCCTTTTAGCAGTTGTAGCAAGTTATGATTTAGGCTATGAAAATTTATACGATACGCTTGAGCTATTAAATAAAATGTTACAAACAATAGAAAAACTTTCTAAATGGAATGGTCACCTTTACAATTGGTATAATACGAAAACATTAGAACCACTAATTCCAAGGTATATATCAACAGTAGATAGTGGTAATTTTATAGCATATATATATGTTTTAAAGCAATTTTTTGTTGAAGCAAAAAATGAAATATTACAAAACGATAAAATTTCAGAAGAAGAAAAACAAAAAATGCTATTGTTAATACCAAATTGGGTAGAAGAACAAATAGAAAATATACCAATAGCAAATGCAAATTTTAGTGTACTTTATGATAAAGAAAAAAGGCTATTTTCAATTGGTTTTAATGTAGAAGAAAATAAACTTACAGATTCATACTATGATTTATTAGCCTCAGAAGCAAGAACAGCAAGTTTTGTGGCAATAGCTAAAAAAGATGTACCAGCAAAACATTGGTATAACTTAAATAGAACTTTAACTGCATTAAATGGATATAAAGGTCTAATTTCTTGGTCTGGAACTGCATTTGAATATTTAATGCCAAATATAAACATGAAGAAATATAATGGAAGTTTAATAGATGAATCTATTAAATTTATGATAGATAATCAAAAAGAATATGCAAAAAAACTTGGAGTACCTTGGGGCTTTTCAGAAACAGCATTCAACCTAAAAGATTTAAATGGAAATTATCAATATAAAGCAATAGGAATACCATGGCTTGGTTTAAAAAGAGGTTTAGAAGATGATATAGTAGTTGCAAGTTATGCATCAGGATTAGCATTAACAGAAGAGCCAAAAGAAGTAATAGAAAACCTAAAAGAATTAGAAAAATACGAAATGCTATCAAAATATGGGTTTTACGAGGCACTAGATTTCACCCCAGTAAGATTAAAAAAAGGCAAAAAGTATGAGCCAGTAAAAACATATATGGCACACCATCAAGCTCTTTCATTATTAGCAATAAATAATTTATTTAAAAATAATATTCTGCAAAAAAGATTTCATGAAAACCCTGAGCTTGAAGCACTTGATATTTTGCTTCAAGAAAGAATGCCAGAAAATATGATAATAACAAAAGAAGAAAAGAAAAAACCAGAAAAAATAAAATATGTAGATTATGAAAGTTATGCTAGGCGAACATATAACAAAATAGATGAAAGATTAAACATTATAAATGCAATAGCTAATAACCAATACTTAGTAGTAACAGATCAAAAAGGAAATGGTTATAGCAAATATAAAGATATATTAGTAAATAGGTTTAAGCCGTTATCAGATGAAGTACAAGGAATAAACTTTTATATAAAGAATATAAAAAATAAAAGAATTTGGACATCAAATTATATGAATTATTTGCAATCAGCAGATAAATACGAAATAAGTATGTCAGAAGATGTAACTAAAATAAGTAGAATAGATGGATCTGTAAAAACAGTATCAAAAGTTACAATAGCTCAAGAGGCACCAGTAGAAATACGAAATATATCACTTAAAAATAATGGAATAGAAGAAGAAACCTTAGAAGTAACCTCATATATAGAACCAATACTTTCAAGTGCAATGCAAGACTATTCACACCCAGCATTTAATAATTTGTTTTTAAGTTTTGAATATTTAGAAGATGGAATAGTATTAGCAAAAAGAAGAAAAAGAGCACAAACAGATAAAGAATACTATATGGGAGTTTGCTTCTATACTAAGTTTAATACAATAGGTGAATTAGAATATGAAATAGATAAAGAAAAATTTTTAGGAAGGGGAAATTTAGGACTTCCATTAATGGTACAAAATTCAAAACCGTTTTCTAAAAATACAAATTTAGTTACAGATCCAATTATAGCAATGAAACATACTATAAAAATAAAACCTGAAGAAAGTGCAAATTTAAGCTTTATAATAGCAGTATCAGAGAATAAAGATGAAGTAATTAGTTTAGTAAAAGATTATTCAAACGAAGAAAAAATAAACAAATGCTTCGAGCTTTCTCGTGCAAGAGTAGAAGCAGAGGCAAGATATTTAGGAATAAACCATAAAGATATAGAAACATATCAAAAAATGTTAGGATATATATTAGGTCAAAATCCACTTAAGAAAAATAATTTAGAAATAACAGATAATAAAAATTACCCACAAAGTGAACTTTGGAAATATGGTATATCAGGCGATTTACCAATTGTATTAGTAAAAATTACAACTGTAAATGATACAGATGTATTAAACGAAATCCTAAATGCTTACGAATTTTATAGAGCAAAAAATATAATGATAGATTTAGTAATATTTGATGGGGAGGAAAATACCTACGAAAAGTATGTAAAAGAAGAAATTATAAGTAGTATATTAAATAAAAATTTATCATATATGCAAAATATAAAAGGTGGAATATTTATAATAGAAGACCCAGAAAGTATGGAATTACTTGAGTTTAAAGCAAACCTTATAATAGATGCAAGTAAAGGTAATATAGGTAGAATAATAAAAGATTTAGAAGAAGAATATATAGAAAATATTAAAGAAATTGGTTATGAGCCTCACAAAGATATAATATTAGAAGAAGAGAAGAACTTTGAAATTAAAGATATGCAAAATCTTAAATATTATAATGAATATGGTGGGTTTTCGGAAAATGGAAAAGAATATATAATAAAAGTTAATAAGGAAAAGAGACTTCCAACAGTATGGAGTAATGTAATTGCTAATAAAAATTTTGGAACATTAGTTACAGAAAGCATGGGAGGTTATACTTGGAGCAAAAATAGTAGGTTAAATAGGCTCTCTAGCTGGTCAAATAATCAAGTAGTAGATGTGCCATCAGAAATAATATATGTAGAGGAAGAAAAAACAGGCAAAACTTGGTCTTTAGGTTTAAACCCTATGCCAGATAACAATGATTATTATATAACTTATGGCTTTGGATACGCAAACTATAAGCATACAAGCATGGAAATTGCTCAAGAATTAACTGTATTTGTAGCAAAAGATGAAAGTATAAAAATAAATTTATTAAACTTAAAAAATCTAGCACCAAAAAAGCAAAAATTAAAATTAGTATATTATATAAAACCAGTAATGGGGGAAGATGAAGTAAAATCTAATGGATATATACAACTAGAAAACAAAGAAAATGCAAATACAATATTAATGAAAAATAAAGTATCAGAAACAAATGAATATATGTATATTTCAAGTAGTGAAAAAATAACATCATATACAGGTAATAAAAGAGCATTCATAGGAAATGGAAGCTTAGCAAACCCAGAAGCTTTAAGAAAAGTAAGCCTTAATAATGAAAATTCTTTTGGAAAAGACTCTATAATTGCAATTCAAATAGAAGTAGAATTAGAAGCTTTCGAAACTAAAGATATCGCTTTTATACTTGGAGCAAGTGAAAATGAAATAAGTGCATTAGATAATAGTTATAAATATAATAAAATCAATAATTGTATAAATGAATTAGAAAATGTAAAAAGATACTGGGAAGAGCTAACAGGAAAATTACAAGTAAAAACACCAGTAGAATCATTTAATATTTTATTAAATGGATGGCTGGCATATCAAACTATCGGTTGTAGATTATGGGGAAGAACAGGCTTTTATCAGTCAGGAGGAGCATTTGGTTTTAGAGACCAGTTACAAGACACAATAGGTATAAAATATTATGACTCATCATTTATGAAAAACCAAATAATAAAACATGCTAAGCACCAATTTATAGAAGGAGATGTAGAGCATTGGTGGCATGATGAAAATAAAAGAGGAATACGAACTAGGTTTACAGACGACTTATTATGGCTTGTATATATGACAATTGAATATATAAACTTAACACGGTGATTATTCTATTTTAGATATAGAGATTCCATATAAAAAAGGAGAAATATTAGAAGAAGGAATAGATGAAAGATATGACTTATATGAAGAAAGTGAAATAAAGGAAAGCCTTTATAAACATTGCATAAGAGCAATAGAAAAATCTTTAAATTTCGGTGAACACGACTTACCCAAAATGGGCTCAGGAGACTGGAATGACGGAATGAGCACAGTAGGAAATAAAGGAAAGGGAGAAAGTGTATGGTTAGGCTTCTTCTTATATGATATATTAAATAAATTTATACCGATAATGGAAGAAAGAAGACGGAAGTCGGAGAACGGAAGTTGGAAGTTGGAAGTTAGAAGTTGGAATAGTGATAATCAAAATAATGCACAGAATGATGAAATAGATGTAGGGGCTAAATCGGTAAGGAATACTTCATTGGGAATACCGAATTTCGCCCAAGAAGGGTCTCAAAATAATCTACCAGACGATGAAACAATTGTAGGGGCGAGCATAGCTCGTCCTCACTTCGAAGAAACTACCTTAATACAAAAATATAAACAAACATTAGATAAACTTAAAAAAGCACTTAACACTTGGGGCTGGGACGGACGATGGTACAAAAGAGCATTCATGGACGACGGAAACATATTAGGAAGTCTTGAAAATGAAGAATGCAGAATAGATGGAATATCGCAAAGTTGGGCAACAATATCAAATGCAGGCGATAATGACAAAAAATATATATCAATAGAAAGTTTAGAAAACCATTTAGTAGATAAAGAAAATGGCCTAATAAAATTACTAGACCCACCATTTGAAAAAAGCAAATTAGAACCAGGATATATAAAATCATATTTACCAGGAACAAGAGAAAATGGAGGACAATACACACATGGAGCAATATGGGCGATAATTGCAGAAACAATGCTTGGTTTTGGAGATAAAGCAGTAGAACTATTTAGAATGATAAACCCAATAGAACACTCAAAAACGAGAGAATCAGCACAAAAATACAAAGTAGAGCCATATGTTATAGTTGCAGATATATATAGCCATGAAAATCTAGCAGGAAGAGGAGGCTGGAGCTGGTATACAGGTTCAAGTAGCTGGATGTTAAAATTAGGTATAGAGCATATAATAGGCTTAAAAATAGAAAAGGGAATACTAAGTTTAAAACCATGTATATCAAGTGAATGGAAAGAATACGCTATATCATATAAATATGGAAACAGTATTTATAACATAAAAGTAGAAAACCCAAACAATAAAAACACAGGAGTAGAAAGCTTTACTCTAAATGGACAAGAAATAGAAGAAAAGCAAGTAAAACTAATAGATGACGGAAGAGTATATGATATTAAGGTAATAATGTAGAATTTTGACAATATTTTCTAATTGTAGTATAATAAAAGTAGAGATTTCGCACATAGGAGGAGATTTTTTATGAGTAAATTAAAAAGTGTAGATAAACAATTAGAAGAAATGTCAATGAAATGGTATATTAAAGAATACTACGGAGATCAAATAAGAGCAAATAATACGAAGGAATTTAGAAGTAAAGTAATAAAACACATTAATAATTCTGTAAGTAAAAGTGACATTATTAAAGAATATTTAGAAGAACATCCAAAAGTAAAACAACAATATATAAGAAAAAAACGAGCAATAGGTAGAACTAAATTTTTCATAGGGGCAGGACTTTTAACAGTAGCAGTTGGAGTAGGTGCATATACTGTTTCAAAACATAAAGAGACACAAGAACCTGAAAAGCAAGCAACAGAATATACTTTATATGAAGAGCCAGAAATAGAAGAAAATGAATATGAAAAATTCTTCGAAGAAGCAAGAAATATAAAAAATACAGATAGTCGAGATGAAGAAATAGTAAAATTTACAAAACAAAAAATAGTAGAAGCATATAATATGCAAAATCCTGATAATCCAATAACAGTAGATAGTTTGCAATATTTAGAATTAAACGAATATGTAATAGCACATATTGATGCAAGAGGATATGATGTATCTTACGACAGAATATCACAAAGACTAGACCATGAACGAAAAGAAAATGAAGTATTAAAACAAATGACAATTTATGAATTTAAAATAGATGGAAAAACAGTAGCTGTATATAATACACATGGAGATGAAGTAGTAGATAGTAATATAGAAAACAAAGAAACATTTTTTAAGAATACATTAGATTTATTAGATAAAACACCTAATTTACAAGGAGGATACAAATATAGAAATAGCGAGTATGACATTTCTAGACTAGAAGATAATTATAGAAATTCAGCAGAAAAACTAATAGAAAGCCAAAAAGAAAATCAAGTAGATATAGAGATTGTTAAATAAAACAAAGAAGTGAATTTTTTAATTCACTTCTTTGTTTTATTTAAAATATTTTTTATGATTATAAAAAAAATACTTGTACAAAATAATATTATGTGATATAAATAAATAAAGTTAAAAAATTCCTAGGGAGGAACACATTTATGGACGAAAATAAAAAAACTATTTTAATAGTTGATGATGAAAAAACAATAGTAGATATGCTAGTATATAATCTACAAAAAGAAGGATATAATACATTAGAAGCGGGAGACGGAGAAGAAGGAGTACGTATGGCTTTAGAAAATAAACCAAATCTAGTATTATTAGATATAATGTTACCTAAAATGGATGGTTTAGCAGTATGTAAAAGAATAAGACAAACACTAAATATACCAATTTTAATGATTTCTGCCAAAGACGAAGAAATAGATAAAATTTTAGGTCTAGAATTAGGTGCTGACGATTATATAACAAAACCTTTTAGTGTTAGGGAATTAATGGCTAGAGTAAAAGCAAATTTAAGAAAAGCCGAAATAACATCAAAAGCTATGGAAAATGAAGCAAACAACAAAAATTCAGAAGCAAATAGTAATGTTCTAACAGTAGGAGATTTAAGTTTAGATTTAAGCAAATTTGAAGTTAAAGTTAGAGGAGAAGTAATAGACCTAACTTTAAGGGAATTTGAAGTTATAAAATATTTAGCAAACCAACCAGGACAAGTAGTAACAAGAGAAACTCTACTTGAAAAAGTATGGGGTTACGAATACTATGGAGATATAAGAACAGTTGACGTTACAGTAAGAAGAATTAGAGAAAAAATAGAAAAAGATACTTCAAACCCAAAAATATTAATAACAAAAAGAGGAGTAGGATACTATATTGCTTCGCGGGAAATAGCGCTGGAGAATTAGTGAATAATGAATAGTGAAGAATTAATAGTGAATAATTAATTTTAATAATGAATGTTGAAATGCGGATGTTACATACTTAACATGCAAAAATTATTCATCATTCACTATTCACTATTCATTATTCATTATTAAAATTATGTAGGGGCTTAATCGGTAAGGAATCCCCAAGAGGAATACCGAATTACGCCCTTTTTATTATATAATAGGAAAGATAAATTTTAAAATGTAGGGGCGATTATTAATCGCCCGCGTGGCGAAGCCACATATTTCTATTATAGTAAAGATTAATTTCAAATGTATAGCGTGGCCTCGTGCCTAACCATGTGGAAATAATTTATAACACGAAAGGACAGAATAATGTTAAGAAATGTACAATTAAAAATTATATTAATATTTGGAATAATAGGAATTATATTAATAAGTGCAATAGGTGCTTTTTATGGGCTAAGTTTAGAGCAAGTAGCAAATGCTGAAGGTTATACTGAAGTTATAGGCATGCAAGTAAAAAATGTTAGATATATTACTATTGTTGCAGAAGCTTTATATGGAGTAATTACAATTTTAATAGGAATGTTTATATCAAAAACAGTATTAAACCCTATTACAAAACTAATAAAAGATGCACCTAGAATTGCAGCAGGTGAAAATATTAATATAACATCAATTGGAGAAAATAAAAAGAAAACAAGTGTAGATGAACTAACAAATGCATTTGATATAATGACAAATGAACTAAGAGAAAATTTAAATGAAGTAAATAGAAAAAGAAAACAAATAGAAACAATTTTATTGCATATGACAGATGGAATTATTGCATTTGATATGGAAGGCAATATAACTCATATAAACCCAGCAGCTACAGAGTTATTTGATTTGTCAGAAGAAGATAATTCATTTGATAAAATATTTAAAAAAGTAAATATAAATATAAATTTAGAAAAAACAGTATACTTAGAAGATTGGACATCTTTAGAACAAAGAGCAACAGTAGGAGAAAAATACTTAAAAATATTATTTGCATCATTTAAAGATGAAAAAGACATACCATCAGGAATAATGGTAGTAATACAAGATATAACAGAACATGTAAAACTAGATAATATGAGAAAAGAGTTTGTGGCAGACGTATCACATGAATTAAAAACACCTATTACATCTATAATGGGTTATGCGGATACATTACTAGAAAGCGAATATGATAAAGATATGCAGGAAAAGTTTTTAAATGTAATATCTTCAGAAGCACGAAGAATGGCAAAACTAGTTACTGACTTACTAACATTATCTAGATATGACACAAATAGAGTAAAGAAGGAAATAACAGAGTTTGACCTAGGAGACTTAGTAAAAAATTGTCAAGAAAAATTACAGCTAGAAATAAATAAAAAATCTCATAAAGTAGAATGTTTTGTAACAGCAAATGTACCACCAGTTAAAGCAGATTATGATGGAATAGAAAGAGTTGTACTAAATATACTTTCTAATAGTATAAAATATACACAAGAAAATGGTACAATAAAAATATATGTAGGCTTTGTATATAATGACGCATACATAAAAGTAATAGATAATGGAATAGGAATTCCAGAAGAAGACCTAAATAGGATATTCGAAAGATTCTACAGAGTTGATAAAGCACGTACTAGAGAAATGGGAGGAACAGGTCTAGGGCTTTCAATAGCAAAAGAAATATTAGATCAAAATAATTCTAGTATAGATATAAAAAGTAAAAAAGGCGAAGGAACAGAAGTAGTAATAAGAATTCCAACGAAGTAGAAGTGAAATATAGGATTCGAAGAAATTACTTAATTATCCGTTACTATTCACTGTTACAAAATAATTTCAAATTACTATAGGGGCTTAATCGGTTAGGAATACCCGTGAGAATTTACCAAATTACGCCCTAAACGTATATTTTAAATTTATACCAATATTCAATTATCTGAGGGCGAAATTCGGTATTCCTATATGGTATTCCTTACCGATTTAGCCCCTACAGTGTAAATAAAATATTTTAAAACTGTAAATAGTAACAATTATGCAATCTTAAATTCAATTTCAGTAAAACAGTTGAAAAAAAGCTAAACAAGCATTATAATTTATATGTCATAACAATAATACAAGAGAGGAAATAAAAATGATGATTCAAATAAATAGTAAAGTTAAAGAAGTTTTAGAATGGGTGTATTGTATAGTAATAGCATTAGTACTTGCACTATTAATTAGATATTTTATAGGAACACCAACAGTTGTAAAACAAGTATCTATGAAACCAACATTAATACAAAATCAAAGACTTATACTAAATAAAACAGTAAGAACCTTTCATGGAGAATATAAAAGAGGAGATATAATAACATTTGAAGCACCAAGTAGTTTAGATGCAAAATCTGAAAAAGCAGAGTATAGTTATAAACCAAGTAATTGGTTTGAAAGTTTTACTTATTATGTGCTAGAAATAAACAAAATGAGTTATATAAAAAGAGTAATTGCACTTCCAGGTGAGCATGTAGAAATAAAAGAAAATGCAGTGTATATAAATGGAGAAAAACTACAAGAAGATTATCTAAAAGATACAGTAATAACAGAAGCACAAAACTCACATCTAATAGATTTCGTTGTTCCAGAAGGGCATATATTTGCAATGGGAGATAATAGACCAGAAAGTATGGACTGTAGAAAATTTGGATGTATTCCAATAGAGAAAATAGAAAGTAAAGTATGGATAAGATTCTGGCCACTTAATCTTTTTGGAAAGGTAGATTAGAATAAAAATCCGCTCCCAGGAGAATCTATTTTTAATTATGCTCGGGTTTCCCCACCAGAACAGTAACAAGGCTA
This sequence comes from uncultured Clostridia bacterium, assembly GCA_948664205.1. Classification (GTDB taxonomy): domain Bacteria; phylum Bacillota; class Clostridia; order TANB77; family CAG-508; genus UMGS1663. Next base: position 23,875 of record CAPNDH010000009.1, read on the forward strand.
ATGCCTTTAACAGTTCTTGGCGGCCGCCACCAAAGCCTCGCTTCAATTAAAAATAGAAACCTCCTTCGCGCTACTTATTAAATTATATAAATTGAATTTTAAAATGATATAAAGGTGGAGATTTGGATTGAGTTTTGAAAATATAATAGGAAACGAGAAAACAAAAGAACTATTAAAAAATTCTATAAAACAAAATAATATTTTACATAGCTATTTATTCTTAGGAATAGAAGGAATAGGTAAAAGCCTATTTGCGAAAGAATTTTCAAAAATGATTTTATGTGAAAACAAAAAAGAAAATTGTAATGAGTGTAAATCATGTATAGAATTTGAAAATAATAACCATCCAGATTTTATGATAATAGAAAATGAAGAAAAAACTATTAAAATAGAACAAATAAGATATATGCGGGCAAAAAATATATGAAAAGCCAGTTACATCAAATAGGAAAGTATATATTATAAATAATAGTGATACAATGACAAAAGAGGCACAAAATAGTTTATTAAAAGTATTAGAAGAACCACCAGAGTATGCAAGCATAATATTAATTGCATCGAATGAAAACAAGTTATTAAACACCATACGTTCAAGGTGTATAAAAATAAATTTCAATAAATTACAAGAGCAAGACATTATAGAGTATTGTACAAAAAACAATATTAATATAGAGAAAAGTATTATTTCATATGCAGGTGGAAGCATAGCAAAAGCTATAAAAATTCAAAATTCTAAAGAGGAATATCAAAAAGTAGAAGAAATAATACAGAAAATTAACGAAAAAGATTTAATACATATATTAAATAATTCAGAAGTATTATATAAAAGCAAAGATAATATTTTCGATTTATTAGACTATATAAATGTATTATTAATAAAAACAAAAGAAATACAAAAGATAAATTGCATAAAATATGTAGAAGAAGCAAAAAAAAGGCTAAACAGTAATAGCAATTACGATATGACTATTGATTGGCTTTTAATGAATATGTTCAAAGAGTGTAATTAAAAATAGAGGAGAAAATAAAAAATGAAAAATATAGTAGGTGTTAGATTTAAAAAGCCAGGAAAAATATATTTTTTTGATCCAGGAGATTTAGAAATAACAAAAAGGGATTTTGTTATAGTAGAAACAGCTCAAGGTGAAGAATATGGTGAAGTTGCAATAGCAAATAGGAGTGTTCCAGAAGAAAAAGTAGTAGCACCTTTAAAAAAGGTTATTAGAATAGCAACAAAAAAAGATAAAGCACATTATGAAGAGAATAAGAAAAAAGAAAAAGAAGCATTTGAAATTTGCAAAAATAAAATAAAAGAGCATAAATTAGAAATGACATTAACAGATGTGGAATTCAAATTCGATAATAGCAAAGTATTATTCTATTTTACAGCAGATGGAAGAATAGATTTTAGAGATTTAGTAAAAGACTTAGCCACAATATTTAAAACAAGAATTGAACTAAGACAAATAGGAGTAAGAGACGAAGTAAAGAGAATTGGTGGAAATGGAATTTGTGGAAGAGAACTTTGCTGTTGTTCTTTCCTAGGTAATTTTGAAACAGTATCAATAAAAATGGCAAAAGAACAAAATATGTCATTAAATCCATCAAAAATTTCTGGAAATTGTGGAAGACTAATGTGTTGCTTAAAGTATGAACAAGATGTATATGAAGACAAACTAAAAAAACTTCCAAAAATAGGAGCAATAGTAAAAACAGAAGATGGAGAAGGAGTAGTAGACAGTGTAGAAACTCTTAAAGAAAGAGTAAGAGTAAAATTAAAAGATTCAGAAGGAGAATACTACTACAAACGTTTTGAAGGGAAAGACATAAAAATAATAAAAAATACCTCAGAAGAAAAAGTAGATCCAGAAGAGAAAAAACATATGAGAGAATTAGAAGAACTAGAAAAATTAGAAAAAAGTGATAAAAGTAATATAGAAGAAGATGAAATATAAGTTAGCTGTTGAACGTAGTGATTACGGATAACTTATGCGTAGTAAAATGAAGTTAAGTTATCTGCTAGAACAAAGCAAGTTACAGATAACTGAAAAAAAGGAACTAGGAGGTGAAACAAATGGCATATAAAATAACAGACAAATGTATACAATGTGGTGCTTGTGCAGCAGAATGCCCAGTAGGATGTATAGCACCAGGAGAAGACAAATACATAATAGATCCTGAGCAATGTATAGGATGTGGAACATGTGCAGGAGTTTGCCCAGTAGAGGCACCAGAGGAAGAATAAAAATCAAATTAGAGGTTCGCGAAATCCCTCTTTAAAAAACTAAGGAGTAAAATAATGAATGAATTACTACTATTATTAGAAGTTGTAATTGTATTTAGTATGCTATTAATATCTAAAAAAATATTTGGAAAAACAGGATTATATTTATGGATAGGTCTAGCATCAGTAATTGCAAATATACAAGTTGTTAAAAGCATAAATTTATTTGGAATAAGTGCTACATTAGGAAATGTTATGTTTGCTTCTAATTTTTTATCAACAGATATATTAAGTGAATGTTATGGAAAACAAGAAGCTAAAAAAGGAGTTTATATAGGTATATTTTCAATAATTATATATTTAATAAGTACACAAATAATGTTAACATTTAGACCAAATGAAATAGACATAGCTGAGAATGCAATGAGAACACTATTTAACTTAGCACCAAGAGTATGTATTTCAAGCTTAATAATGTATAGCTTTGCTAATATAGCAGATGTATTTTTGTATAATAAATTAAAACAAAAAATGAGCAATAAAAATATGTGGATAAGAAACAATGTATCAACTATTATATGTAATTGCTTAGAAAATTTTGGTTTTACTTTTTTAGCGTTTGCAGGAGTATATACAGTTAAAGATATGTTAATAATAGCATGTAGTACAAGTATAATAGAAATTCTAATAGCTATATGTGATACACCATTCTTATATTTAGCAAAAAAGCAAAATAATAATACAGTATTATAATAGAATTTTGAATGGACTATTTATAAAAAAGACAAAAAATAGAAGTAAATATATTGACTTTTGAATAAAAATAGGTTAAAATAATAAATGCTTGTATATGGTGGATTTAGCGTAGTTGGTTAACGCGCCAGTTTGTGGCACTGGAGACCATGGGTTCGAGTCCCATATTCCACCCCATTTATTATATATTGGGCTGTAGCCAAGCGGTAAGGCACCAGACTTTGACTCTGGCAAGCGCTAGTTCGAATCTAGCCAGCCCAGCCAAAAAGGGAGATTTTTGCAATCTCTCTTTATTTTTTATTATTTTACATTATCTTCTATTATACAGTAATGTCAAGGGTTTGAAAGCTTTTTTGAAATTTGTTAATTTTCATTGTTTTATATTATTTTATATTAATTGCACGAAAAAATTCGTTTTTTATCATACTTGTCCAAAACTTGTCCAAATGCTAATTTTAAAAATTTGATTGTTAATTTGAATATTATATAGTATAATAAATCCATGAATGATATGGAAAGATATAGACACCTAAATGAATATTATAAAGAAAAGTTTGGAGAACGTACTTTAAAAATATGTGTAGATGGAGGATTTACCTGTCCTAATAGAGATGGAACTAAAGGATATGGAGGTTGTATTTATTGTAGTGAGAAAGGCTCAGGTGAATTAATAAATAATTGTGGAGATATTGAAAAACAAGTAAAACACTATTTCACAACATATAGAGCAGAAAGGGCGAATAAATTTATAGTATATTTTCAAAACTTTACAAATACATATGATACAGTTGAAAATTTAAAGAAAAAATATGATTCAGCCTTAATAGATGATAGAATAGTAGGAATTTCAATAGGAACAAGACCAGATTGCATCACAGAAGAAATTGTAAAATTATTAAAATCATATACAAACAAATATTATGTATGTGTAGAATTAGGACTTCAAACAAGTAATGACAAAATAGGAAACCTAATTAATCGTGGATATACAAGTGAAGAATTTACCAAAGCAGTAGAAATATTGAATAAATATAATATCGACGTAGTAGCACATATAATGGTAGGACTACCAACTGAAACAAAACAAGATATACAAGACACAGTTAATTTTGTAAATAGCCATAAACTACAAGGAGTAAAAATTCACTCAACATATGTAGTAGAAAATACAAAACTTGCTGATATGTATAAAAATGGAGAATACAAAGCTTTAGACTTAGATGATTATATAGAAACATTAATTGATATAATTGTGCATTTAAAACCAGAACTTATAATTCATAGAATATCAGGAGATGCACCAAAAGATATTTTATTAGCACCATATTGGAATAAGCATAAAATGTGGATTTTACATGGATTTGAAAAAAGATTTAGAGCACGTGATTTATGGCAAGGAAAATATTATAAGATGTAGGGGGCGTCGCCTTCGGAAACCCGCACTTCGAAGAAATAGCTCAAATAAAATATGTAATGAAAGGAAAAAAGAATGAGAAAAAATATAAAAAAAATAATAGCACTAATTCTAATGTTAATAATAACATCGATATACACCTACTCATTTGCAGATGTAGGAAGCTTCGATAGATATGATAGTGGATCAAGCTGGGACTCAGGTTCAAGTTGGAGTTCAAGCGATTGGGGAAGTTCATCAAGTAGTTGGGATTGGGACGATGACTATTCTTCAGATGGAGATTTAGGTTTCCTAATAGGCCTATTATTTGGAAGTAGCGGTGGAAGAGTAATTTTAATAATATTAATAATATTTATAGTAGTATATTCTAGAAAATATAGAGGAAGAGGAATACAAAACATACCAAGGAATGTACAAAGTTCAAATAGTACAAATACAAGTAATATAAATGCAAATAGGTCAGCACAAGTAGCAACAGAAGTAATGCAAAATGATAAAAACTTCTCAGAAGAAAAACTTATAAGCTTTACAAAAGAACTATTTGTAAAACTACAAAATTCATGGACAGCAAGAGACTGGGAGCCAATGAGATTATTTGAAACACCAGAACTATTCGAGCAACATAAAAATCAAGTACAGGGATATATAGATACAAACAGAATAAATGTAATGGATAGAATAGCAGTAAATTATGCATATTTATATAATTTCAAAATACAAGGAGAAAAAGAAATACTAGAAGTAGCACTAAAATCAACAATGAAAGACTATATAATAGATGCAACAACAAAACAAGTATTAGAAGGAAATAAAACACAAGATAGACACACAATTTATAAATTAACATTTGAAAGAACAAAAGGAGCTCAAACACCAGAAGAAACAGACGAAATAAAAACAACGAACTGTCCAAATTGTGGAGCGCCAACAAAAATAACATCAGCAGGAAAATGTGAATACTGTGATAGTGTAATACTAATAGGAGACCACGGTTGGGTATTATCAAACTTAGAGCCATTTAGAGAATAAAAAAATGACGCATCGGGGACGTCTTCCGATGCGTCATCTGTCCCTTTTGAATCATTTTTTGTGTTAACTTTTGTCGAAAACTTTTTATTGAAATTTATAATTATAAATAGTATACTAATAGTAATTAAAAACGGAGGTGAATAAAGATGACAAGCAAAGAAGAATGGGAATATTACAAACCTTTTATAGAAGAAGCGGAAAGAGATATTAAAGAAAATGGAACAATATCTTTAGAAGAATTTATAGAAGAATTAAAACAAGAAAGGAGAGAAAGAAAATTAAAGAAAAATACAACGTTAAGATTAGCAAATTCTTTAGGAAAGATGCTGAAAAGATACATAAGGGCATAATGTATTTCATATCTGAAAAAAGTGCTGACGTATTTCAAGATAAATTAATAAAAAAGTTAATTTTATTAGAAAATAGCCCTTATATGTATCAAAGTATGGAATATAACAATATGTTAAGAAGATTTTTTGTTGATAAGTATGTTATTATTTACAGAGTAGAAAAGAATAGCATTTTTATTCTAAGAATATTACCTCAAAAATCAAATTATAAAAAAGAAAAATTAGATATCATAAAATTCAAATTTTAAAATTAAATTCAATTATTAAAAATCCAATAAAAAACAATCAAATAGGAAACAAATAAGCTAATTTATAGTAAAAAAGTAGCTTTAATCTTTATGTATTAAAAAAGCACGAAAGATGTGCTAAAAAATGCCAAAAAAACCTTGACAAGCCCCATAATTTTGAAGTATAATATAAAGGTATAAGGCGATTTATCGCTTATTTCAAATTTACGTAATTTAAAAAGAAGAGGAATTGTACTAATTTTATATGTAAAAATCAAGCTTTTTATGAGCAGGAAGGGGAGGTTTTTATAATATAAAATTAATTACGAGAAGGACTTCTTTTTATATATATTCAATTCACTAAAGTATAAGTTAGGAGAATACTATAACTATTTGAACACTTATTCACAAGGGGAGGGGACATTCCTTATCCCAAGTGGGAGTGACAAAAGGGTAAGGGGTGTCCCCTGACAAATTTTTTTTTCTGCTTAAATTTTATTTAGGAGTGATTGTTTTGATAAAAGATATCAAAAACGAAAAAAGCACACGTAAAACGTTTGCAAAAATTGGTGATTTCGTAGAAATGCCAAATCTTATTAAAGTCCAAAAAGACTCATACGATTGGTTCGTAGAAGAAGGGTTAGGAGAAGTATTAAAAGATATTTCACCAATAGTGGACTATTCAGGTAATTTAGTTCTTGAATTTTTCGATTACTACATGGAAGAAAAAACTAAATACACAGTAGAAGAAGCAAAAGAAAGAGATGCTACATATTCTACAAGATTACACGTAAAGGTACGTTTAATTAACCGTGAAACTGGGGAAATAAAAGAACAAGAAATATACCTTGGAGATTTCCCATTAATGACTGAAAGTGGAACATTTATTATAAATGGAGCTGAAAGGGTTGTAGTTAGCCAGTTAGTACGTTCACCAGGATGTTACTATGCGTATGAATTTGACAAAACAGGTAAAAAAGTATTTACATCAACAGTTATGCCAATTCGTGGAGCATGGATAGAATACGAAACAGATGGAAATGACGTATTCTGGGCAAGGGTAGATAGAACAAGAAAAATACCAGTAACTTGTTTATTAAGAGCAATAGGTTTAACAACAGATGAACAAATTATTTCGCTATTTGGAGAAGAAGCTAAAATAACAGCTACAATAGCAAAAGACACTATTAAGACACAAGATGAAGCATTAATAGAAATTTATAAAAAATTAAGACCAGGAGAACTTCCAACAGTAGATGCTGCAAGAAACTTATTTAATGGTTTATTCTTTGATGAAAGAAGATATGACCTAGCAAAAGTTGGTAGATTCAAATTCAACCAAAAATTAAGTTTAGCAACAAGAATAACTGGAAAAGTAGCATTTGAAGATATTATAGATCCATCAACAGGAGAAGTATTAGTAGAAAAAGATAATACAATATCAAGTGAAGTAGCAGAAGAAATACAAAATACAGGACTAAACATAGTAGATGTAAAAGTAAATGACAAAAAAGTAAGAATTATAGGAAATGGAACAGTAAACATCCACAAAGTTGTAACAGATGTTGATATAAGTGACTTACACTTCAAAGAAGAAGTAAATTACGAAGTATTAAAATCAATATTAGATACAACTGATAAAAAAGACTTACACAAAGTATTATCTGAAAGAAAAGAAGAATTAGTACCTAAACATGTAACAAATGAAGATATTATAGCTTCAATAAATTACTTATTAAACTTAGACCATGGAATAGGTACAATAGATGATATAGATCATTTAGGAAATAGACGTATAAGATGTGTTGGTGAATTATTACAAAATCAATTTAGAATTGGTTTAACAAGACTAGAAAGAGTTGTTCGTGAAAGAATGACAATACAAGACTTAGACGTAGTAACACCACAAACATTAATAAACACAAAACCAATAACATCATCAATTAGAGAATTCTTTGGAAGCTCACAATTATCACAATTTATGGATCAAACAAACCCATTATCAGAGCTTACACATAAAAGAAGAATTTCAGCCTTAGGACCTGGTGGTTTATCAAGAGAAAGAGCAGGCTTCGAAGTTCGTGATATTCACTATACACACTATGGAAGACTTTGCCCAGTTGAATCTCCAGAAGGACCAAATATCGGTTTAATTTCAGCACTTTCATCATTTGCTATAATAAATGAATATGGATTTGTTGAAACACCATATAGAAAAGTAGATAAAGAGACAGGAAAAGTAACAGATGAAGTTACATACATGTCAGCAGACCAAGAAGATAACTACATTATAGCTCAAGCATCTGAACCATTAGATAAAGATGGAAAATTTGTAAATAAAAGAATAAAAGTACGTAACAAAACAGAAATAACAGAGGTAGATAGAGACCAAGTTGACTATGTTGACGTATCTCCAAAACAATTAGTTTCTGTTGCAGCAGCTATGATACCATTCTTAGAGCATGATGACGTTAAACGTTCACTAATGGGTTCTAACATGCAACGTCAAGCAGTTCCACTATTAATGCCAGAATCACCAATAGTAGGTACAGGTATAGAATACAGAGCAGCAAAAGACTCTGGAATTACAGTAACAGCTATAAATGATGGTGTAGTAGAAAAAGTAACTGCAGATGAAGTTAAAGTTAAGAACAAAAAAGGAGAAATAGACACATATAAACTTCGTAAATTCAAAAGAACAAATGGTGGTACATGTATAAACCAAAGACCAGTAGTTGTAAGAGGAGAAAAAGTAACAGCAGGAAGCATATTAGCAGATGGACCAGCTACAAAAGATGGCGAAATGTCATTAGGTAGAAACGTACTTATAGCCTTCACAACATGGCAAGGTTATAACTACGAAGACGCTATATTAATTAGTGAAAGATTAGTAAAAGAAGACGTATACACATCAATACATATAGAAGAATATGATTGTGAATGCCGTGATACAAAATTAGGTCCAGAAGAAATAACACGTGATATACCAAATGTTGGTGATGACGGATTAAAAGACCTAGACGAAAACGGAATTATAAGAATAGGTGCAGAAGTAAGACCAGGAGATATTCTAGTAGGAAAAGTTACTCCAAAAGGAGAAACAGAATTAACAGCAGAAGAAAGATTACTTCGTGCAATATTTGGAGAAAAAGCAAGAGAAGTTAGAGATACATCTTTAAGAGTACCACATGGAGAAGCAGGAACAATAGTAGATGTAAAAATATTTACTAGAGAAAATTCAGACGAACTAGGACCTGGAGTAAATCAAGTAATACGTTGTTATATAGCAACAAAAAGAAAAATATCAGTTGGAGATAAAATGGCTGGACGTCATGGTAACAAAGGTGTTATTTCAAGAATATTACCAGTAGAAGATATGCCATTCTTAGAAGATGGAACTCCAGTAGATATAGTATTAAACCCACAAGGTATACCATCACGTATGAACTTAGGTCAAGTTCTAGAAGTTCACTTAGGTATGGCAGCAAAAGCGCTAGGATGGAAAGTTGCAACACCAGTATTTGATGGTGCATCAGACGAAGAAATAAAAGAATTACTACGTGAAGCAGGCTTAAGAGAAGACGGAAAATCAATATTAATAGATGGACGTACAGGTGAAAAATTTGATAACCCAGT
>CAPNDH010000010.1:0-1449 GCA_948664205.1 uncultured Clostridia bacterium
AGAAGTGGTAAAACTGCTAATAGAAGCAGGAGCAGATGTAACAGCAGATAATAACTATGCTATTAGATATGCCTCAGAGAATGGTCATACAGAAATAGTAAAACTGCTAATAAAAGCAGGAGCAGATGTAACAGCAGAGAATAATTATGCCATTAGAAAAGCAGCAGAAAAAGGATATATTGAAATACTTAAGATTCTTGTAAATTCAATAAAATAAGCAACAAATAAAAAACGAACACTATAAATTTAGTGTTTGTTTTTTATAACTAATAATATAGTCATTAAAAATAACAAAATATCTATTGACTAAATTAATATTTGAATATAATATAAAAGCATAGTATTAGAAGTAAGGAGAAACTAAAAAATGAGAATAGGAATTGATATAGATGGAGTACTAACAGATGTAGAACAATTTATAATAGATTATGGCTTAAAGTTTTGTTATGAAAATAACTTAAGTTACAGAATAAAATCAAATGAATATGATGAATCAAAAGCATTATGCATATCAGAAGAAAATGTAGATAAATTTTGGAATAAATATATAAAATACTATGCAACCGAATACAGAGCAAGAGATTTTGCTTCAGAAGTAATAAAAAAACTAAAAGAAGATGGTCACGAAATATATATTGTAACAGCAAGAAATGAATATGGATTAACTGGTGACGATTATGGAAAAATGAAAGAATTTGTAAAAGAATGGTTAAGTAAGAATAATATATATTATGACAAAATAGTATATACAGAAGAAACCAAATTACCATATTGTGTAGGAAACTATATAGATGTAATGATAGAAGATAAACCAGAAAATGTAAAACAAGTATCAACAAAAATGCCAGTACTATGCTACCACTGTAATTATAATGCTAATATAGAAGGAAAAAATATAACAAGAGTATATAGTTGGTATGATATATATAACAAAATAAAACAAATGTGCAAATAACAGCACATTTGTTTTTTCTTGCTTTTTATTGTTTTTTAATTTTAGGTTTTGCGATAAGAGAAGCCAAATATCCAAAAAATACAGCAGCAGCAATACCCCCAGCGGCAGCTTTAACACCACCAATAAAAGCACCGAAGTAAACCAGTTTCTTTAACAGCGTCAATAGCACCCTTAGCAAGGTTAGCGCCAAAACCAGTAAGAGGAACAGTAGCACCACAACCTGCAAAATCAATAACATATTTATAAATACCAAGCCCACCTAGAATAGCACCTACTGTAACAAAAACCACCAAAATTCTAGCAGGAGTAAGCTTAGTTTTATCAATTAAAATTTGACCAATAATACAAATAGCCCCACCAACCACAAAACAGCGAAGTAATTGCATCCAGTCAATACTCTGTAAAAAATCCATATAAAAAATCTCCTTTCTGACGCGTTGGGGACGTTTCTTTCTGCGTCATCTGTCCCTTTTGTGTCATTTATTATATTTAAA
>CAPNDH010000010.1:1459-33297 GCA_948664205.1 uncultured Clostridia bacterium
AAGCAATTTTGATGCATTAGGGACAGATGACGCAGAAAGAAACGTCCCCAACGCGTCAGTTTTCTATTGCTATGGCGTGAGCTATTCCGGGGAATGCTTTCGCCTTGTTGACTACTTGTTGCATTTGTTAATGCTCCTGTTGCAACTAGTAATACTTTGTTTATTTTCTTTTCTTGTAACTGCTTATATATATAGCCCGAAAATACTGTTCCTATACATGCACAACCACTACCACCTGAATGTGTGTCTTGTGTACTTTTATCAAATATTAAAACACCACAATCATTATAGTTACCACTTATATTATAACCTTTTGTTTTACATAAATCTTTTACTATATCTTTTCCTATATACCCTAAATCACCTGTTAATATAACATCATAATAACTAGGCTTTCTTCCTGTGTCTTCAAAGTGAGTTATTAAAGTATCGAATGCTGCAGGTGCCATTGCGGCTCCCATATTATTTGCATCTTTAATTCCCATATCTACTATTTTTCCCGGTGTTATATGTGTTATAAATGGACCATTTCCATCTTTTGATAGAACTGCTGCACCAGAACCTGTTACTGTCCATTGAGATGTAGGTGGTCTTTGGTTTCCAAGCTCTAATGGAAACCTAAATTGTTTCTCTGCACTACAAAAATGGCTTGATGTAGAACAAAGCACATTCTTAGCAGCGCCAGCGTCTATAAATACACTACCTAAGCACATACTTTCTACAAATGTTGAACATGCTCCAAAGACTCCGAAAAATGGAATATTTATTTCACGAAGTCCAAAACTTGAAGAAATACATTGGTTAAGTAAGTCACCAGCAAAGCAAAAGTCTATATCAGAAGAAGGAATATTAGATTTTGCAATTGCCATATTTACAGTTTCTTTTATAATCTTACTCTCAGCCTTCTCCCAAGTTTTTTCACCCCAGAATTCATCATCTAAACATTTATCAAAATATTTAGCAAGAGGACCTTGAGATTCTTTAGGACCAACAATAGAAGCTACTTCAGTTATTGTTGGAGGAGAGTCAAACTTAATTGTTTGTTTACCTAATTTATTCATTAAAAAATCATTCCTTTCGTTTTAGAAGTTGGAAGTTGGAGGTTGGAAGTTGGAATAATAGAACTATCATTGTAGGGGTAGCTGCTAAAGGGCGACCTATGTGCTGAAATTACCTTTACTCTAAAAGTAACATTTATTTAAGTAACTCTATGGAGCACGGGCAACGTACAACTTTACCTCCTACAAACGAAAGAATTAAATAATTTATATTAATTCAAATTATTAATAATTTCCAACTTCTAACTTCCAACCTCCAACTTCCGCTACGCGAATAGCGTAGCGATAATTCCAATAATTACTGAAGCAGATATACCATAAACAAGTACAGGTCCTGCAACTGTAAACATTTTTCCACCCACACCCATAACATATCCTTCAGATTTATATTCTATTGCAGGTGAAACTATTGAGTTTGCAAAACCAGTAATTGGAACTAAAGAACCAGCACCAGCAAATTTGCCTATTTTATTAAATATATTTAAACCTGTTAAAAATGCTGCTATACCAATTAAAACTATTGCAACAACAGTATTACATGCTTGTTGTTCCATACCTTTAAATTTACAAAAATCAAATATTATTTGCCCAATAGAGCAAATTAGACCACCAACCCAAAAAGCATTAAAGCAATTTTTAAGTATAGGTGAATTAGGAGATTTTTTATCCACATATTCACTATATTTTTGTGGATTCTCTAACGGATTCTCTCCCATAAACATCACTATCCTTTCTTAAAATTATAATCTTAAATTTCTAATTTAAAGCAATTTTTAGGGCGTAATTCGGCAAATTCTAGTAGATATTCCTAACGGATTAAGCCCTTAGATATCTAACTATTCACTATTCATTATTCACTCTTCACTATTCACTGCGAGCAAAGCGAGCACTTCTAGTCTCTATCTCTATCAATAGTAAAGCTTAAATCTAAATCAACATAGTATTCAGCAATTTTCTTACCACTTACTTTTGCACGTTGCTCTATAATTTTTACACTTGTAATATAATCTATAGTTTTGGAAGCTTCTGCTATTGTTTGTAAAATTGCATCCTTCCAAGAAACTATTGATGAACCAGTTACAATAATATGTTTTTCCATAATAATTAAACCTCCATTTTTTACATTTGTTAAAATTATATTTTCCTAAAAATTCTATTTTATGCAAATTTATAAAATAATATTGATTTTATTTCAAATGAATATTACAATATAATAGAAAAACAAGAATAAAATTTTCTAAGTGGCAAAGCCACATAAGAAAATCTAATTCTTCCATAACCATCTTCTAAGAAAACTCACCTACTTACGTAGATGACTTTCCTAAGAATATGAAAAAGGAGAGAAAATAAAAATGCCAACATGGGGAATGCATTTATTAACTGCAAAAAAACTAAATAAAAAATTAAAAATAAATGACTATAATTTGTTCTTGTTAGGAAATATAATTACAAATATAAACAATGGTTACCTAGTAACAAACGTTTCAAAAATAATACCACATAAAGATACTCACTATTATTCAGGAAAAAAAGACGAAAAAACTGGAAGAATAATGTTTTATGATGTAGAAAAATTTATACAAGATAACAAAGAAAACTTACACAATCCACTTGTATTAGGGTATGTAACACATTTGTTAACAGACGTATATTGGAATGACCTAACATATGCAGAACATGGAATACACGATGAAAATGGTAAAACTATAGGATTAAAACTAAATAATGGACAAGACCTTATAGCAGATGGAGAACAAAGAAGAAAAACAAAAGTAAATGATTTTAAAATTTTTACGAATTATTTATATATGAATAAGTTAATTGACATACCACAATATGATGAAAAGGCTTATAATATAGCAAAAACAATAAAATGTATATTATAAAAAAAAGAAGATATACAAAAAGCGATACATTATTTAGAAGTAGTAAAAAATGGAATTCCATCATTAAAATTAGAATATAAAATTTTTGATGAAGAAGAAATATTAGAAAATATAGGCAAATGTGCAGAAAATATTTTAGAGTATTTACAAAATATAATATAAAAGGAGTAAATTATGAGAGCAAAAAGAGCAGTAGAAAAGAAAAAAGGAAACATGTTTAAAAAAGTAGTAGTAACAGTATTATTTTTGGTATGTATATGTGTAGTAATAAACATAGCACCAAACTATGTTCAAAATGAAATAAAAGGAAAAATTAATTTAATAATTAATAACAATAATGTTACAACAAGTTTAAAGTATGATGTAATAGTAGATGAAAATGAAGTTATATATTTATCATCAAAAGATATAGGAAACTTCTTTGACCAAAACATATTTTATGATAATGTATATAATCAAATAATAACAACTTCAGGTACTAAAGTTGCAACAATAGAGCCTAACAAAAAAGAAATGTATGTAAATAGCTCAAAAGTTAATATTTATGCTACAATGACAAAAAAAGATAACACATTTTATCTTCCATTTTCAGAAATGAAAAGTGTATATAATGTAGAGGTTAAATATTCAAAAGAAACAGGAATAGTAACAATAGATTCATTAGATAAAGAACAAAAAATGGGAAACAGTAGCAATGATACAAATGTAAAATATAGACCAACAGTATTTTCAAAAACTATTGACAAAATAAAAAAAGGTGAGAGTATAGTAGTTATAGAAAAAAAAGATGGTTGGAATAAAATAAGAACATCTAAAGGACTAATTGGATATGTTAAAGATGTAGCAAACATTCACAATACAAGAGAAAATATGGAAGAAACTAAACAAATACAAGGAAAAGTAAGTTTAGTATGGGATTATTACACAAGCATAGTACCAACAAGAACAGAAAAGATTGATGGAATAAATGTTGTATCACCATCATTTGCATATTTAAAAAATACACAAGGTGATTTACAAACAAAAATAGGAGATGCAGGTAGAAACTATATTAATTGGGCACATAATTGTAATTATAAAGTATGGGCTGCAGTATCTAATAGTGAAGTAGGGAAATCAGCAACTTCTGAAGTATTAAATGATTATAAATTAAGAGAAAAATTAATTAATAGTATAGTTTTATTAACAACAAATTATAATTTAGATGGAATAAATATAGACTTTGAATATATGAAAGAAGAAGATAAAGGCATGTTTTCACAATTTTTAATTGAACTTGCACCACGACTTAAAGAATATGGAAAAGTACTTTCAGTAGATGTAACAGCACCAGACGGAAGCCCAGACTGGTCATTATGTTATGATAGAAATAAAATAGGACAAGTAGCAGATTATATAATATTTATGGGATATGATCAATATGGAGAATCTTCTACAAAGGCAGGAACAACAGCAGGAGCAGATTGGATAGAAGTTAATGTAAACAAATTTATAGGAACTCAAGAAGAAGTAGACGAAAATAAACTAATATTAGGAATGCCATTCTACACAAGGCTATGGAAAGAAAAGGATGGAAACATAGAAAGCAGTGTAGTATGGATGAAAAATATAGACTCAAAATTACCAGCAGGTGCCGAAAAAAAATGGGATGAAAATGTAAAACAATACTATGTAGAATATGAACAAAATGGTTACACATATAAAATGTGGGTAGAAGATGAAAAATCAATAAGGGAAAAATTCAATATAATGAATAAGTACAACCTAGCAGGTGCGGCATATTGGCAAAAAGACTTTGAAAGCGAAAATATATGGAATGTAGTTAAAGAAGAAATTAATAAATAGAAATATAATTCACCCACACATATAACAAATTAATATTCAAATTGTAGGGGCGGCTATCAGCTCGTCCGTGTGTAGAAAAAATATAAAACTAGAATAAATAAAAATTGCCTACATATAATTTCGTAGGTGATTTTTATGCATATATATGTAAAAGAATTAAGTAATGACAATGAACTTAAATTTCAAAAAAATATTCCAAAATTTCTTAAATGTATAATAATTAAATTAATAAAAATATTTAATATAATAGTAATTCAAAATATAAAAAATGATGAGTATTTATATATAGTTCCAAGAATATCTAACTTAAAAAAAATAAAAAAAGTTTTAAAGAAAAGCAAAGCAAAAAAAGTAATTTTATCTAAAAAACTAAAAAAATATAGCAAAGAACTTGGAATTGAGGAAAACAATAAAATACCAAAATATTTCATATACAATATTTTAAAATTCATACAAAACATTACAAATATTGAAATAGAGTTACAAAGTATATACTTTGTAACTAATGTATATAATACTGAAAATATACAAACTATAACAAATTTAGCACAAAATATTAAGTCAGTAAATGTAGTAACAAACAAAATAAAAGATTATAATAGGTTAGAAAAAAAGCTATATGATAGTGGAAATTTAATAGCAGTAACAAATAATAAAAGGAAATCTTTAAGAAAGGCTAATTTTATAATTAATTTAGATTTAACTAATGAAGAATTAAATAGCTATAGTATAAATAGAAATTCAATAATAATAAATTGTGCTAATGAAAAAATAAGTAAATTAGCATGCTTTAATGGAATAGCTATAAATAATATACAAATAGAAGATAAAGATAATGAATT
Source organism: uncultured Clostridia bacterium (assembly GCA_948664205.1). GTDB lineage: Bacteria > Bacillota > Clostridia > TANB77 > CAG-508 > UMGS1663. The sequence goes on from CAPNDH010000010.1 coordinate 7,091, forward strand.
TGAAAATAGCTTTGATTATATAGATATATTAGTAAATCATATACTAAAAGGTAAAACTTATGATGAAGGAATAAATATAATAAAAAATGTAAGAATAATAAATTTAGTAGGAAATAATGGAATAATAGACAAAAAAGAGATATTAAATATGGAAAAGATCTTGACAAATGTGTAAAAGTGCATTAATATAGAAAAGCGATAGAAAAAATAAACTTTTAGCTAAATAAGGAGGAATTCTAAATGGAAGAAAAAGAAGTATTATTAACACAAGAAGGTTATGATAATTTAGAAAAAGAATTAGAATATTTAAGAACAGAGAAGAGGGCAGAAGTAGCAGAACGTATAAAAATAGCATTAGGTTTTGGTGACCTATCAGAAAACTCAGAATATGATGAAGCAAAAACAGCACAAGCAGAAAATGAAGCCAAAATAGCAGACTTAGAAAATAAAATACGTTATGCAAAAATAATAGATGAATCAGAAATAGATACAAAAACAGTACAAGTAGGAAATACTGTTAAAATATATGACATGGAATTTGAAGAAGAAGTAGAATATACAATAGTAGGTTCAACAGAAGTAGACCTAAGTCAAAACAGAATATCAAATGAATCACCAATGGGAATATCATTACTAGGTGCAAAGAAAAACGATATAGTAGAAGTAAATGCACCAGCAGGAATAATGAAATATAAAGTTTTGTCAATAACAAAATAAATAAAAAAGGAAAGATTTTAGACGCATCCAAAACTTTCCTTTAATTTTATTCCAGCCAAACATGCTATTATAAATTTAGAATGTAGGGGCTTATATCTAATAGGATACCTAAGAGAATTTGCCGAATTACGCCCTTTATTCCATTTTCAAACTACTTTCTAAAGCAAGCATAATCATATTGTTTAAAGAAGTTTGTCTTTCTTCAGGTGTCATAGATTTATTCTCAAACATAGAGTCAACAACAGTTAAAAGACAAGCAGCATTTTTATTTAGTACATGAGCAGTATAGTAAAGTGCAAAAGATTCCATTTCAGAGCCAAGAATATTTAATTCTTTAGGTAATCTATCAAATAATTTCTGAATATCTTCCATATAAGGGTCAAAATATTCATTACAAAGAATAGTTCCTTCTATAATAGAAATATTCGTATCCTTAGCGACATTTTTAATCATATTAATAGTAGCTAAAGTTCCATCAATTGTATGACAAATTTCATTATTCATAGCAAGTGAAAAATTACCTTCAGTATAACTTTTATTAACTAAAATAGTATCTCCTGTTTTTACATCTGGTGTAAAAGTTCCACAAGAACCTATACGAATAATAGTATCAACATCATAAAATTTGTAAAGTTCATAACAGTAAATTCCAATGCTAGGCATACCCATACCATGTGCCATTACAGTTAAACGTTTACCTTTATAAAAGCCAGTGTAAGCAAACATACCTCTTACAGAATTAACTAATTTATAATCTTCCAAAAAATTTTCGGCAATATATTTCGCACGTAATGGATCCCCCGGCATAATAACAATATTTGCTATATCTTCTTTTTTTGCTTCATTATGCAGTGTCATAAAAATCCTCCTTTGTATAAATTTATTTTATTGTTTGTTAGTAGTATATCAAATAAAGAAAAGAAATACCACAAAAAGATAAAATTATATTAGAAAAATTTCATTCTGAGTTACAGTTTTACAGTATTTAATTTTTGCTGTAGGTGCTTAATCGGTTAGGAATATCTAAGAAAATTTACCAAAGTATGTCTTTAATAAAATTTTAATATTTAGATTAAATCTAACATTTACTTGCTTTTTTCTATAATATCTAGCATTTAATGAAAAAATATGATATACTAATAAAAGTCAAAATAAAAGGAGAAAAATATATGAAAAAACCAGAATTATTAGCACCAGCAGGTTCATTTGAAAAAGCGAAAACAGCATTTATGTATGGAGCAGATGCAGTATACGCAGGAACATCATCACTTTCATTAAGAACTAGAGCTGAAATGCAAGATAGTGATTTAGCAAACACAATAAAATACGCACATAGCATAGGAAAAAAAGTATACACAGCAATAAATATATATGCTTGGGATGAAACATATGAAGAAATAAAAAAACAAGCACAAATGCTTAACGAATTAAAAGTAGATGGAATAATAGTAGCAGATGGTGGAATAGTAGAAATAATAAAAGAATATGCACCAGACGTAGAAATACATATAAGTACACAAGCAAATACAGTAAGCTACCATTCAGCAAGATTTTGGTATAATAATGGAGCAAAAAGAGTAATACTTCGGAAGAGAAATGAATAAAGAGCAAATAAAAGAATTAATAAAAAATAAGCCAGAAGACCTAGAAGTAGAAATGTTTATACATGGAGCAATATGTTTTGGATATTCAGGCAGATGCTTCTTAAGTGACTTTTTAGCAGGTAGAAGTGCAAACTTAGGAGATTGTGCACAAAGCTGTAGATGGGCATATAATGTGTATGTAGAAGAAAAAAACAAACCAGGAAATTTAATGCCAGTAGAATATGATGATAAAGGAACATATATATTCTCATCAAAAGATATGTGCTTAATAAAAGAAATACCAGAAATAGTAGAAATGGGAGTAGACAGTTTAAAAATAGAAGGAAGACTAAAAACAGAATATTATCTAGCATCAATAGTAAATATATATAGAAATGCAATAGATGATTATATAAAAGATCCAGAAAATTATGATTATACAAAATATCTAAAAGAGATAGAAAAAACAAAAACAAGAGGACTAACAACATTTTATTTTAATGATAGAAATAATAAAGATTTCCAAGAATATGAAGGTAAACAATATAATTTAGAATATGAATTTGGTGGAAAAGTTGTAGATATACAAAATGAAAAAACAATAATAGAAATAAAAAATAAATTGAGTATTGGTGATGAATTAGAAATTATAATACCAGGAAATGTAGAGCCTGAAAAATGTATAATAGAAAAATTATGGGATATTGAAACAGATGAAGAAATAAACACAATAAATCCAGGAAAGGCTGAGCAAAAAGTAAAAATAAAATTACCAATAAATGTGGAAAAAGGCTGGATAATAAGAAGAAAAAAATAAATTGACATAACTTTAAAAATAGTGTATAATAGTTTTAACAAATTTATAGGAGCAAAAATATGCTTGAAAGTATGGAATATTTTTCTTACTTATTAGGTGTAGAGCCATCTTGGTTATCATTAATTGTTGCATTATTATTAATACTAGGAATAGTAAAATGCATATACCCTTGGCAACCAAAATGGAAAGCAGAAGAAACCACTAAAGAAGATGGTAGTAAAGTAACAAAATATTATAGATTGGATGAATAAAGAAGATGTCAGTAAGAAATTTTAATTTCTTACTGACATCTTTACATAAATCACGATAAAACACTTGACATTTTATGTAACATAAAATATAATATATAAAATATTATTTCATAAGGAGGATTTATCATGATTAATGCACAAGAAGCAAGAAGACGAAGTGGAGATCATTTATCGAAATGGACAATTGGAGATACACTCCAAGAAATGAAGATTAACCGGAAGATTAAATCTGCTTTAAAACAACAAATCAATTATGTGGATATTTATTATCTTAGACCTAATGTAGAAGAAAAGCTTATAAAGGTGTATAGATATGGAATTGAAAAATGTGGATGGTTCGGATTGACTAGAAATATAATAAAATGGTAAATCGATAAAAAAGAAAGTACAGGGAAATAATTTCACTGTACTTTCTTTTTGTAATTCAAATAAAATAAAAATTATACTTAAGCTGTCATATATATTATACAATATTCTACAAAATTTGCAAGTATATATAAAATTATAAAAAAACATTGTAAAAATTAATATAAAATGATAAAATAAAAACCAATAACAAGAATAAACTTAAATCTAAAAAGCATATATAAAATTAAGAGGTGTTATATTTGAATATAGAAGAAATATATGAAATTTTAACAAAAGAAATAAAAGATAGTATAGTTTATAAAAATGAACCAATGAGCAAACATACATCATTTAAAATTGGTGGAAATGCAGACATATATGTTAAAGTAAAAACAATAGAAGATATAAAAATTGTTTTAAAAGTTGCAAATGAAAACAACATTCCAATTACCATTATAGGAAATGGAAGTAATGTATTAGTAAAAGATAATGGAATACGTGGTATAGTAATACGGAATAGATATACAAGATATTGAAGTAGAAGGTGAAACAGTAGTAGCAGGTGCAGGTGTAAAACTAGCAATGTTAGGTACAATTACACAAAAAAATGAATTAACAGGTTTCGAATTTGCAGCAGGAATTCCAGGAACTATAGGTGGAGCAGTAAGAATGAATGCAGGTGCTTATGGAGGAGAGTTCTCTAATATAGTAGAAAAAGTTACTTGTATTACACGAAATGGAATAATAAAAGAATTATCAAAAGAAGATTTACAATTTTCATATAGACATAGCAGATTTATAGAAAATGACGAAATTGTATTAACTGCTACATTAAAATTGCAAAAAGGTAATATTGAAGAAATAAAAAATAAAATGGACGAATTAATGCTTGCAAGAAAAACAAAGCAACCACTAGAACTTCCAAGTGCAGGAAGTACCTTTAAAAGAGGAAGTGACTTTTATGCTTCAAAAATAATAGAAGAAGCAGGCCTAAAAGGTTACAAAGTAGGGGGAGCACAAGTTTCAGAAAAGCACGCAGGCTTTGTAGTAAATATAGGAAATGCCACAGCAAAAGACGTTTTAGATTTAACAGACTACATGAAAAAAGTAGTATACGAAAAATTTGGTAAAAAGTTAGAGCTAGAAGTTGAAGTAATAGGGGAGTAACTTAAAATAGTAAACAAGAAAGGAAACAAAAAAATGAAAGGTTTTTTAAAATGGTTTAGTAATGGTTCAAAAATGAAAAGATGGCTAGTAGTAATACTTATAGGAATTCTACTTGCATCATATGGAATGGTAAACATAGTAATAGAAAAAGAACTTAACTTTGGAGAAGTAGCAAAAATAATATTAAGCTTTGTTATAGGTTTTACATTCGTTATAGTTGGAATAATATTTATGCAAAAAAGAACATTAGAGTTATTTGTACAAGAAACTGACACAAGAGAAGAAGCAAAAGGTGGAAATGTAAAATCATTAATATTCAATAAAAAAGTATATGATGAGGGTCCAAATATAGTAGTAATAGGTGGAGGAGCAGGACTAGACTCTGTTTTAAAAGGACTAAAAAATTATACAAATAATATAACAGCAATAGTTACTGTTTCAGATTATGGAAAAGCAGCAACAGATTCAAGAAAAATGCTTGAAACTCTACCATTAGATGATATAAAAGATAGTTTTGTAGCTTTATCAAGTAATGAAGCGGTAATGAATGGACTATTAAACTACAAATTTAATTCTGGAAGGCTAAAAGAAATGTCTTTTGGAGATATATATTTATTAGCAATGAAAGAGCTATATGGAGACTTTACTTCATCAATAGAACAAAGTAAACATGTATTAAATATGACAGGAAAAGTATTACCAGTAACCTTAGAAGCAATAGATATTTGTGCAGAATTAGAAGATGGGACAGTAATAGAAAATAAAGATGAAATACCAGAAGTTGTTACAAGAAAAGTAAGTAAAATAAACAGAGTATTTATAAGCCCATCAAACTGTATGCCAGCACCAGGAGTAATAGATGCAATAAACAAAGCAGATGCAATAATAATAGGGCCAGGAAGTTTATATACAAATGTTATACCAAACCTTTTAGTAAAAGGTGTTGCAAAAGCAATTAAAGAAAATAAAGGATTTAAAATATATATTAGTAATATAATGACAGAGCCTGGTCAAACAGATAATTATTCATTATCTGAACATATAAAAGCTATTAATGAACATGCAGGAAAAGGAATAATAGATTACTGTATATATGACACAGGAGAAATTGTACCAGAATTTGTTAGAAGATATAATAGAGAAGGTCAAGACTTAGTAGAACAAGATACAGCAAAAGCAAAAGAAGAAGGAATAAAACTTATTCAAAGAAATTTATCACATATTGATGGAGAATTCATTCGCCATAACCCAGATGCAATAGCTTCTTCAATAATAGAACTAATATGTGAAGATATGAAATTTAGAGATATGGAAAATGACTCAAGATATGTAATGTTAAACTCAAGATTAAAAGACACCAAAAAGAAACTAAAAACAACAATGCCAATACAAAAAACATCTAAATCAAAACATATAAAAAATGAAAGACAAAGTAAATTTGCAATGAAATATCAAGAAAGAATAGATTCAATAAAACAAAGTGATGCAAAAACACAAAAAAGAAAAGAAGAAAAAATAAACCAAATAATAAAAAGAAAAGAAAATACAGCAGTAGAAACAAAAACAAAAGAAAAGAAACAACCAGCAAAAAAGAAAAGTACAGTAAAACCAAAGCATTAATAAATTAGAGGTTGGAAGTTAGAAGTTGGAAGTTGGAATATAGGGTAAATACTCCGAAGAAATTACCCTAAAATCTAACTTCCAACCTCCAACTTCCAACTTCTATAAAGGGAGTACACAAATGAAATTTGAAAATATAACATTAGATGAAGGATTAAATAAAGAATGGCTCATAACAAATGGAATAGGAGGCTATGCAAGCTCTACTATAATACGGAGCAAATACTAGAAGATATCATGGCCTTTTGGTAGCGCCACTTTCGCCACCAGGAAAAAGAAACTTAATATTATCAAAAGTTGATGAAAGTATAGAAATAGAAGGTAAAAAATATGATATATATACAAATATAGGAAAAACATATATATCAGAAGGTTACAGATACTTAAATAGTTTTCAAAAAGAGTATATACCAATATACACATATAAAGTAGAAGATATAATTATAAAAAAATATATCTGTATGGAACATGGGAAAAATACAGTAGTAATATTATATAAAGTATTTAATACCAATAAAAAAGCAAAACTAATATTAACACCGCTACTAAACTTTAGAGATTTTCATAGAGATTCTTTTAATCATGAATTTGATATAGAACAACAAGAAGTAAATAGAAAATTAAAAGTAGTAATAGACAAAAATAGCGAAACACCAATTTATATAAATGTATCAGAAGGAAAATATATAAAACATGAAAATGACAGCTTTAAAAATATGTTTTATATAGAAGAAGAAAAAAGAGGATTTGGAGCAGAAGAAAATCATGCAATTGTAGGAAGATATGAAATAGAAATTAATCCAAATGAACAAAAAGATATAACATTTGTAGCATCATTAGAAAATAATATAGAAGAAATAGATGCTTTCAAAATAATAAACAACGAAATAGCTAGAATTACTGAACTAGTATATGATTCTCATTTAGAAGAAACTAATAAAGATAAAGATTTAATAAAAAATTATATAATATCAGCTGATAATTTTGTTGTATATAGGCCATCTTTTAAGCTACACACAATAATTGCAGGTTACCCATGGTTTTTAGATTGGGGAAGAGATACTCTAATATCTTTTGAAGGCTTACTTCTAAAAACAAGAAGATATGAAATAGCAAAAGAAGTACTATTAACTACCATAAGAGATATAAAATATGGTTTAGTACCAAATGGATATTCTGGTTACGATAATAGACCTTTATATAATAGTGTAGATAGCTCACTGTTGCTATTTGAACAAATTCAAAAATATATAAATTACACAGGAGACTACAATTTTATAAAAGAAAAAATATATCCAATATTAGAACAAATTATAGATTCATATTGTAATGGAATAGATATTGACAACAATAATATTTATTTAGATGAAGATGGACTAATATCTTCAGGAACTGAAGCAACACAAAATACATGGATGGATGCAAAAATAGGAAATTATGTAGTAACGCCAAGAAATGGAAAAGCAGTAGAAATAAATGCAATGTGGTACAACAGCTTAAAAATAATGGAAGATTTAAGTTCTAAATTTAAAACAAAGCAAAATAGTACAAAATATAAAAAGCTTGCAGAAAAATGCAAAAAAAGTTTTGAAGAAAAATTCTATAATAAAAGAAGAAAATGTTTATATGATGTATTAGGCGATAAAAAGATAAGACCAAATCAACTATTTGCGTTAAGCTTAACATACCCAGTAATAGAGCCATCTTCTGAAATGGCAAAAGAAATGTTTAATACTGTAACAAAAAAACTTTTAAACAATTATGGATTAAAAACATTAGCAAAAGGGGAAGAAAACTACGTAGAAAAATACGAAGGAGATAGTTTTAAAAGAGACATGAGCTACCACCAAGGAATAACATGGCCATGGCTACTCGGAATATATTATGATAGTTTCAAAAAAATAGTAAAGGAAGAAAAGAATAAAACAAAAAAGAAAGAGCTAGAAGAACAATTAACAAGATTTGTACAAAATGTGGAAAAAATATTCACAAAAGAATTCACACAAGGAAAAACAGTAGGAGGAATAGCAGAGCTATATGACTCAGTAAAACCACATGATGCAAAAGGCACAATTCAGCAAGCATGGAGCATAGCAGAAGTATTTAGAATAATATTAGAAAACTAAGAAAAAGAGAATTTAAAATATGTTATTTAAATTTGAAACTGTAGGGGCTTAATCGGTAAGGAATACCTAAGAGAATTTACCGAATTACGCCCTCTTTTGATAAAAAATGTAGAAATTTGTAGAAAAAATTTTCTTGTATTTATTAACCATATAGTATATAATAACAATAAGCATAAAGGAGAGAAAAACAATGAGAAGATTTACAATAGAAGATGAAAAAAGATTAATGCCATTTGTAGAAGAAGCGATTAGATATACAGAAGAACATGGAACATATACTGAAGAAGAATTTTGGAAATTAATAGAAGAAGATGAAAGGAGAGAAGAAAATTAAATGAGAAAACTTAGCCAAGAAGATATAGAAATATTTACTATGCTAGCAGAAGAAGCAGAAAGAGATATAGAAGAACATGGAACATATACTGAAGAAGAATTTTGGAAATTAATAGAAGAAGATGAAAGGAGAGAGAAGTTATACAAAAAAAGAAATACTATAAAATTGAATATGGAAAGATGTTTAGAAAAGATATCAAAAAGATTCGTAAGAGTTTAGATTATTCATATAAAAACTCTTACGAAAAACTAAAAAATGAAATGCGAAGTAAACTGAATTTTTTAAAGGAAAATCCATATCTATATCAATGTCTAGATGATAATGAAACCAAAAGAAGATTTTTTATTCAAAAATATATTGTTATTTATAATGTAAAAAATAATAAAATTAAAATTCTAAGAATATTATTTCAAAAATCAAATTATTATAAAAAAATCTATATGAAAACTAAAAAACAAAAATCCCTAAAATAACTTGAATTTAATAATATAAAATGATAATATAAAAGCGTAAAAGAAAGGAATTTACGTTTATTATGCAAGTCACAATAGAAAATTTGGAAAAGGAATTAAAAGAAGGAAAATTAAATAGTATATACTTATTATATGGGGAAGAAACCTTCCTTTTAGAATCATGCCTAAAAAAAATAAAAACTAACTTTGGAGAGTTAGTTTCAGGAATAAATTATATAAAAATAGATGCAAACAATATAAACTCATTATTGTCAGACATAGAAACGCCAGCCTTTGGATATGAAAAAAAGCTAATAATAGTAAGAGATTCCCGGAATATTCAAAAAAGATGGAAGAAAGAAAACTCAGGTCAATAGCGAAATAGTAAACAAAATAAATACATATATCCAAGAAAATATTGAAATAATAAATGAAACATTAACAATAATATTTGTAGAACAAGAAATAGATAAAAATGAATTATATAAAACAATAGAAAAATTAGGAACAATATGCAATTTTGAAGAACTAAAACCACCTCAAATAATATCAAGAATAAAATGGATAGCAAAAGCATATAAAGTAGAACTAGATGACTATGTAGCAAAATACCTAATAGAATGCATACGGATGTAACATGCAAGACTTAATAAATGAAGTAAGAAAGCAAATAGAATATGTAGGCGAAAGTGGAAAAATAACAAAAGAAACCATAGACATGCTATGTATAAAAAAAATAGAAAGTGTAATATTTGACTTAACAGATAACTTAGGAAAGAAAAATACAGCAAAAGCATTAGAAGTATTAAATAACCTAATATACAACAAAGAACCATTACAAAAAATACTAATAACACTATATAATCATTTTAAAAAGTTATATATAATAAAGTTATGCGAAAAAAACAATAAAAATATAACCGAAAGCCTAAATTTAAAACCAAATCAAATATTTCTAATATCAAAATACAAAACACAAGCAAATTATTTTAAAGAAGAAGAATTAAGAAATATACTAGAAGAACTAATAAACTTAGACAGTAATTATAAAATAGGACAAATAGATTTAAATATAGGACTAGAATCAATACTATGCAGATACTGCTAAAAGATGAATAAAAAAGTAAAAAAATCCCACAATAATAAAAAGAGCAAAAAAGGAGGGATTTTTTTATGTACAATTTTAGAACAGACTTAGCAGATGAGAGAAGAGATTTGTATAAAAAAGCAAATAGAATAGAAAATGAAGTAGAGGGATTAGAAGCTGAAGAAGAACAAGTAACAGATAAAATAAAAGTAACAAGAGTAAAAATAACAAATGAACAAGGGGAACAAGCAATAGGTAAAAAACAAGGAAATTATATAACAATAGATATTCAAAAAATGAATATTATAACAGAAGAAGAAGCGGAGAAAGCCTCTGAAATCCTTGCAAATGAACTCAGAAAACTAGTAGAAAATAAAATACAAAGTAAAGAAGATGTATTGATAGTGGGCTTAGGAAATGAAGAAGTAACACCAGACGCATTAGGGCCAAATGTAGTAAAAGATATAGAAGTAACAAGACATATAATAAACTATTTGCCACAATATATAGATGAAAATGCAAGACCAGTAAGTGCGATAGCACCAGGAGTATTAGGAACAACAGGAATAGAAACTTTAGAAGTAATAAAAGGTGTTGTAGATAATATAAAACCAAAATTACTAATAGTAATAGATGCATTAGCTTCAAGAAGTATGGAAAGAATAAGTAGCACAATACAATTATCAGACACAGGAATAGTGCCAGGGGCAGGAGTAGGAAACACAAGAAAAGAGCTAACCCAAAATACACTAGGCATACCAGTAATAGCAATAGGAATACCAACAGTAGTAGAAACAGCAGTAGTAGTAAATGATGCACTAGATTTATTCATAGAAAAATTACAACAAGAGGCAAAATCAAATGACTATTTAAACCAGCTAAAAGAAGAAGATAATTACGAACAAATAAAAGAAGCCCTATTACCAAAAGACTTTAATTTTATAGTTACACCAAAAGAAATCGATGAGTTAATATTAAACATGAGTGAAGTAGTAGCTAGAGGGATAAATATGAGTATGTAGATGAAAATATCACAACACATAATTATATGTATTGTGATATTTTTATAATTCTAAATCCACTATTCTCAAAATTCTAACTCTTTCATTTTTTCTTTTTGCAATTCTCTACAAAAATCTTTCATAGGTCCTTCAGAAAGAGCATTATAAATATTCTTTAATTCTTTAAGATCATGCTTAACTATAAAACGAATTGCAGAACGGCAGGTATTGTCAAAATGTAGACACGATTTTGTTGCTGTACCATGACCAGTTGCAGATTGAGAAAATATTTCAACAATTTCACCGTCTGTAATAGTTAAACTTTCAAAATGGTATGCATCACGAGTTTCAAATTTGTAAGATGTTACTGGTACTTCTACTTCTACTTTCCGTGTTTCGTTGATTACTTCCATTATATTTCCTCCTTATTAATTAATGTGAAGGCTACCTTGTTATTTACAAGGTAATATTAATAGTATCAGTTAATAATATATCACATTTTACATAATTTGTAAAGCAAAATGTGCCTGTAGAAAATAAAGAATTAACAAATGCATAGGGTAAAATGCATAAAATAAATATTTTACTTTAGGTCCTTTCTTTCCATTATACATACAAATAGGTATTAAAGAAATACATGTAAATAGCATATAACCTATATAATAAATGTACAAACTAGGATAACTAATTATACTAGGCAAATACTTTAATACAGTTATAAAAATAAATGCTAAACACATAAGAAACTTTTTATTAGGCCAGAATTTATTAAATATATAAAATAGAAATATAACAGCTATACCATAAGCACCATAATCTACTTGTATAAAATGTCCAATAGCACAAATTAATATAGCAAATAAAACACCTAAATATTTATTCTTAATTTTATCAAATCCATATAAACAAATAACACCTAAAAATAGTGTAAAAAATATATTCAAATAATAGCTATCATAAAAAGTTGATAAAAATAGCATAAAGGGAATTTGCGAAATAAATGCAAAAATAAATAATCGTAAAGCATATTTTCTTACATTGTGTGTATGAATATATCCTTGCACAACTTGAAATGCAAATATAGGGAACGCAATTCTTCCAATAAGGTTCAAATAAGAAAAATGTCCTATAAAAGCGTCGCCAGTGTGGTCGCAAAGCATAGTAACTATTCCTATTATTTTTAATAAAAAACTTGTCATATTATCACCATAAATATTATATTACAATTCATAGTATTACTATTAAAATCTGCTCCCAGTAAGTAATATAGAAACCATAAATTGTAACAATATTATCTTACAAAAGGAATAAAAAAGCAATAAAATAGTTGCATAAAATATTTTATTGATATAAAATATAATCTATAAAATACTAAGGAGGAAAATTATGCCAAATATTAAGTTAGATATAGAAAATTCAGGTATAGATTTGAAGAAAATTATGGAATATTCTAAAAAAGTAGAAGAAATCCATGAAGAATTACATGATAAAAAAGACAATGAAAGTGAGTTTTTAGGTTGGCTTAACTTACCTACAAATTATGATAAAAAAGAATTTAGCAAAATAAAAAAATGTGCTAAAAAGATTGCAAGTGATTCTGAAATATTACTAGTAATAGGAATAGGTGGCTCGTATTTAGGTGCTAGAGCTGTAATAGAAAGCCTATCACATACATTTTATAATTATTTAGACAGCAAACAAAGAAAATACCCACAAATACTATATGTTGGAAATAATATGAGTGGAACATATTTAGAAGAATTAATAGAATTAATAGGAGATAAAAGCTTATCAATAAATGTAATTTCAAAATCTGGAACAACAACAGAGCCAGCAATTGCATTTAGAATATTTAGAGAATTTCTAGAAAATAAATATGGAGTAGAAGAAGCAAGAAAAAGAATATACGTAACTACAGATAAAGAAAAAGGAGCTCTAAAAAAATTAGCAGAAGAAGAAAATTACGAAACCTTTGTTATTAAGAATAATGTGGGAGGAAGATATTCAGTATTAACAGCTGTAGGTTTATTACCAATAGCAGTAGCAGGGATAGATATAGATAAACTAATGCAAGGAGCAAAATTTGCAGAAGAAAAGTATTCAGAAAAAAGTTTAAAATATAATGATTGCTATAAATATGCGGTAGTAAGAAATATTTTATATAAAGAAGAAAAAAATATAGAAATATTAGCAACATATGAACCAAAAATGCATTATATTATAGAATGGTGGAAACAACTTTATGCAGAAAGTGAAGGGAAAGACAAAAAAGGAATTTTCCCAGCAGGAGCAGAATTTACAACAGACTTACATTCTATAGGTCAATATATACAAGAAGGTAGAAGAAATTTATTTGAAACAGTATTAAATATAGAAAAAACAAAATCTGAAATAACTATAAACTTAGATGAAGATAATTTAGATGGCTTAAACTATATTACAGGAAAAACTCTAGACTACGTAAATAAAAAGGCAATGGAAGGAACCATTAAGGCACATGTAGAAGGTGGAGTACCAAATATAGTAATAAATATAGAAAAATTAAATGAAGAAGCCATAGGGCATTTAATATATTTCTTTGAATTGGCATGTGCTATGTCAGGAAAGCTATTAGGAATAAACCCATTTGATCAACCGGGAGTAGAAAAATATAAAACTAATATGTTTAAACTATTAGGAAAACCGGGATACGAAGAGTAAAAAAATAGAAGATGAATATAAATTCATCTTCTAATTTTTTTACTAAAACTGCAATTCGGCGACCTTTTCTGCCAGTATCTTTCTACAAAAAGCTTTCATTGGACCTTCAGAAAGGGCATGATAAATATTTTTGAGCTCGGTCGGTTTATGGTCAACAATGAAACGAATGGCATCATAGCAACTTTCAGCAAAATCGGGATCTCCCTTCTTTTTCTCATAAAATCCGCGTGCTGCCCAATTACTTACTTCATCAATTTCACCATTGACAACAGTTATACTATAATGATAATCATCGCCATTGTCAGCCTCAAACTTGTAAGCAGGTACTTCTACTGTCCGTAATACTTTCATTTCTTCCATACTAGATCCTCCTTGTTAATTAACTAAAAGTATAGTTTATGGTAATTAAAACTGTTACAACTAATATTAATTTTAACATATTTTACATAAAATCACAATAAAAATATAAAAAATAACGAAAAAATCCAAGCTATCTGTGAGCTTGGATCTTTTCGTTTCTGGATTCCTATTATAATAGTCATCCTTTTGTATGAAATTTAATACTTAATCATTTTTGCTAAACTTACTACTAGAAGATAGCAGACGTATGAACAAATTGATAATATCCAAGTAAATGCCTACTACACTATCAATAGCGTTGTCTAGTGTATGAACTTTCTTCTGTGATTCTGCCCAGTCATAGCCAATATAACCACAGAATATAAGTGCAACTATGAAGTCCCATAAAGAGGGAGTAATGATACCAAGCAATAAAAAAATTACTTTTGCAATGATAACAACAGTCAAGCAAATAAAAAGAATTTTTCCAATTGACAAGAAGATATCAGGGAAAATACTTGACAAAATAATCATAGTGATAGTAACAATTGTAGTTACTATCAACGCATTCATAATGGAAATTTGACTGTAGCCTGCTAGTGCAATACTGAGTATCACACCAACTGGCAAAACAACTAAATTGTAGCCAATAAAACTAATAAAAGGATTATGGCTAAATACACTCATTGCAATACCAGACAGACATACAATAAAATACCCAATTAATACCGCTGTAAAATTCCAGCTCATGAAAAGCTCTGTGCAGTATATACACATCAAGATGTTGATTACAAATCCCCAAAGCAGGGTTAATCCAATAGTAATGTTATAATTCCGCAGAGACATTTCCTTTAACTGGTTTGTTTTGTGATGATTTTCATACATAAGTTTGCCCTCCTAAAAAAATTTTTTATACTACTGTTACTACTACTGATGTAAAACGGAGTTGTATATATTTTACATAAAGCTATTATATCAGAATTTAAATACAAATGCAATAGTATATAGAAAAAATAACTATATAGCATTTACTTTCTAAAAAATTCATGTTATAATATTATGTATATTAACAATAGGAGGTAAAATATATATGCTTACAAAATCAAGTGCAATTGACAGATTTTTAAGAGACAATCCGGATTTGAGAAAAAGGCGGTTTGGCTTACCTGACATAGGCGTTAGAAATGATGGAGAACGTTTCAACCCTACTGTTCAGGAAATTGCTGATGCAATTCAGTTCTATGGTTATGGAGTAAGAGACGAGAACATTGCTACAATGCCAGACTTAGACTTAGGTGGAGGAAACCCCATAAAGTTTAAGCCATTTCCACCGGCAGCAAAAGCCATGGAAAAGTATGCAAGAGAAGCTTTAATGTATCGGTACCCATATACAGAAGGCGCAGATAGTATAAGGCAACAGTTACTAAACTATGTAGAAAAAGAAGGATTTATAAATACAGAGCCCTACAATCGTGATAACATTGACGAAAAAGGATTTTCTGTTCACAACATAACTTTTTCTGTTTCTACATCAGTGCTATACAATCAAATCATTAACTTACTTGCAAAGCCCGGAGACGTTGTGTTAGTAACAGGACCAAGTTATGGTCTTTTCACTATTAGAACAGAGCGTTCAGGTGCAGACGTAGCGCGTATAGATCTTGAAAGGGAGAATAACTTTTTAATAAATCCTCATAAGCTTGCAAATAGAATTGACCAAATTAATGAAAGCTTGCAACTTGCGTACCATAGAAGGCGCGGATATGTTCCAAGGGTAGTTGCGTTTTTAAATGCCAACCCCAATAACCCCACTGGAAAGGTAATGGGAAAGAAGCAAGAAGAACTCCTGTACCAAATTTCAGAAGTATGCCTAAAACGAGGAGTTTTTGTAATTGACGATTTGGTATATCGGGATATTACCTATGACAAGGAAAACATAGCAATGCCAATTGCTACAATTCCAGGAATGTTCAGAAATACCATTTCTCTGTTTGGCTTATCTAAAAGCTATGAAATGGCAGATGCAAGAGCGGGTTTTGTAGTTGCAGACGAAGCAATAATTTATGGAATAGTTAACAAAACTTTCCAAACTATGGATTCTGTTCCAACAATAACAGGTGAAGCGCTTGCGGGTGCCTATAATGCGAAGAAGAAAAGGTATAAGGCTTATGATGTTTACTTTGAAGAGTTAAGAGAGCTATATGTGTATAGGTATAACCTGTTAAAAGCTCTTGTTAATGGAATTGATACTGCAGAACCTAAATACAGAGAAAGAATTATAAAAACTGTAATTGAAAATTTAGGTTTCTCAGAAGCAACCAAAGCTTTAGCTGGTATTCCTATGGTAGATTTCCCTGAAAACTTAGAGCCAGAAGCAGGATTTTTCGCAATTTTGGATTTTACTAAAATTAAGGGAATGAAATACAAAAGGCATACAATAAGAACAGAGAAGGACTTAACAATATTCTTCTATGGAACTTCCAGAACAAGGTTTTTAGTAGGCCAATCAATATCATGGCCATACAAAGATGAACTTGTAGGAAGAGTAAGCTATGCAGTGGATGAAGACAAACTTATAAAAGGGATGTTAAATATCCATAACGCTATTCTTCTTCTTGAGCCAAAGGATGACTATGAAATTCGCAAGAATGAGTTTAAAGACCAAAGGCAGATGGCAGAAATTAAAGTAGATGGTTGGAAAAATGCGTATGACTTAATAATTTCTTCAGATTACTTAAACTCTTTGAATTATGAAGAGCAAACAAAGCGTTATGAGGCAAGTTTTGAAGAATATAAAGATTTAGTACTTGTAGCAGTAAGGGGAGAAGAAGTATTAGGATATGCATGCTATAGCACCACACCAAACGTAGATGACTTCCAGTCAGAGTTGGTTAGCCTTTACATCAAGCCATCTGAAATAGGCAGAGGAATAGGAACAGCATTGTTTACAGAAACCTGTAAGATGCTAAGAGATTTAGACAAGAAAAATATGATAGTCTGGTGTCTTAGCGATAATAAAAATGCCATTAAGTTCTACAAAAGGCTTGGTGGCAAAAAAGTAAAGACAAAGAAAGCAAAAATCGGAGAAGATTATTACAAAGAATATGGTTTTTATTTCCAATTAAAGTAAGAGTTTTACCAACAAAAGCAGCCAAATGGCTGCTTTTGTTTTGCTAAATTAATACTATAATCCATAGATATATCAACACTACCAATATCATAGGCAAACCTATACCAAATGCTAAAATTAATGCTATTGTATCGAATATATTTTTAGGCTCAGCTGTTTGAGTATCTATTTTAGTGGATTCTGAAACTAATGCATTAGACATTTGTATAAGTTTATACATATTATAAAAAATAGATACTAAGAAAAATGTCATCGCAACTGCAATAGAACAGCGAATAATTAGTGAAAGTGGAATACTCAATAAAAATAATATACCGCTTAATATTAATATTTTTTCTCGTAACAATAATTTTTTCCATTTTTCTTTTAACATTTTTTAAGCCTCCTTAAAATAATTATTTCAACGAGTTACTATTTATAAGAACTTGCTATTTGCAAGATAATTAATTATATATGCATTATAACATAAAAAATAAGTATTTACAACAGTTATAAAATTTTCTGTTAATATATATGTAATCTTTTTATAAAAGAATATAGTATATAAAAAAATTATAAGTTTATTATTAAAGTAATTTCAGTGAATAGTGAATAATGAAAAATTAATAGTGAATAGTACAAATGTGCTCTATGTGCTTTGTTGAAAGCATTATTCACCATTCACTATTCACTATTAATTATTCACTGCGACGTTAGTCGCACATTTGGTACCGATGGTGGGGCTCGAACCCACATGGTTTCCCGCACGATTTTGAGTCGTGTGCGTCTGCCAGTTCCGCCACATCGGTATATTATAATGATATATAAATTAGCTACACATACTGACGTTGTAACTCACATACGTTCGAACAACCTCAGCAAGTTCCGCCAGCTATGCATAAGTTATCTGTAACTCGCTTTGCTCGAACAGCTAACTTAACATCGGCATATATTTCTAATACTTTTATATAATAACAGAAAATAGTAAAAAGTGCAAGGAAAAAACAAAAAAATTAGTGACTGTAAATTATTTTATTGTTATAATAAAAGAAAAAATGAAAGGAAATAAAAATATGACAAACAAAGAAATAAGAGAAAAAATAGAAGAACTAGCAGATGTAAAATATAAGGAATTTCATACAGGATTATGCCCAAATAGTAATGAAATTATAGGAGTTAGAGTGCCAGTTTTAAGAAATTTTGCAAAAGAAATTGTAAAAAGTGAAAACATAGAAGAGTATTTACAAAATGCTTTAGATAATTCCTATGAAGAAATATTACTACAAGGAATGGTGCTAGGCTTATGGAAAACAGATATTAAACAATTTTGCAAATATTTAGAAAAATTTATTCCAAAAATAAATAGTTGGGCAGTATGTGATGTATCAGTAGCAGGTTTTAAAATTACAAAGAAAAATATGGAATATATGTGGCTATTTATACAAAAATATTTAAAATCAGAAAAAGAATTTGAATTACGCTTTGCCATAGTAATGATGTTAGACTTTTATATAACAGAAGAATATATAGATAAAGTTCTAGAGATACTAAATAATGTAAAACATGAAGGATACTATGTAAAAATGGCAGTAGCATGGACAATTCAAGTAGCATTTGTAAAATTTCCAGAAAAGACAATGCAATTACTTGAAAATAATAAAATAGACGATTGGACCTACAATAAAGCACTTCAGAAAATTATTGAATCATACAGAATAGATGAACAAACTAAAGAGGTAATAAGGAATATGAAAAGAAAATAACATAAAACAATTGACAAAGTTATGTAAAGATGATATATTATATGCGAAACTATAAAAAGAAAAGTAAGGAAACTCTAACAAAATAACTATTTTAGGAGGAAAAAATATGGAAAAAGTAAATGAAACTAAAAAACTTGGAATTAGCTTTAAATGTAATTCAGATGTAGAAAAGTATATTTATGGAAATACTATTGATGAATTAATTGATGGTTTAGCTTTGATAAAAGATGGTAAGTTCATTAATCAATTTATTGATGAATTTAAAAGTGTAACAGAAGAACAATTATTAAGGTTAGATGAAATAATGGTTACAACAGATGATGCAAGAGAAATAGTAAAATATGCTGAAAAACGGAAAGATAAAATAAATACACAAAAATATCAAGACAAATTAATAGAACTTAAAAATATACCAATATTAATAAGGTTTACAAGTTTTGCAATACATCCTGATATTGAAAAAACAGAAGATGCAGTAATAAATGATGGAAAAGAAGATTGTGTGATGGATTTATTAGAATGCGTTGAAGGTGTAAATGAAAAAAGAATTAAAGAATTTATTTTTAACCGTAAAAATGCATACTATGCATATCATTTTATAAAAACTTTGCAAAGCAAAGAAATAATATTAAATATGAACGATATATTGGAAGCTAAAAAGATTGTAATAGAGTCTAAAGACATGTTTGTGATTAGATGTTGGGCAGAACATATAGGTGATGTTACAGAAATGGAAGATCTAACAATAAAATATGGAACAGCATGTGATATGTACAGATTTGCTAATAATGTAAAGAATATAAATATCGAAAAATTTAGAGAAGCAATTAATAAAACAGATGACAAAACAAGTATAGGTCTCTTTAACTGGAGTTTTCCTAAGCCAAATTTAAAGCCCAAAAGTTTCTTTGACAGATTTAAAAAGTAAAAAATGAAAAGAAAATAGTGCAGTTTTAATTTAAATTGCACTATTTTCTTTTTATTTTTTATTTTTTCTATTGTTAAAACCAAATAAACTGTATATAATAGTAAAAGAAAAATGTCAAAAAAGGTGAAAAAATGTATTATCCATATAATTTAATAGTAGTAAAACCGAAAATGAATAAATGGAAAATATTTATAGTAGTATTAATAGTGCTTGTTATAATACTATTATCTATTTATGGTGGAATAAAATACGCAAAATATATGAAAGATAAAAAAATTGAGCAAGAATTACAAAAAGAGCAAGAAATAATAGAAGAACAAAAGAGAATAGAACAAGAAAAACAAGCAAAAAGATTAAAAAATGCTAATCCTTTAACGCAGGAGCAAATGGGTGCAATAGAAAATATATATACGTCAGAAGAAAAAAGAGTATTTTTAACATTTGATGATGGACCAACAACATCTGTAACACCATTTATATTAGATTTATTAAAACAAGAAAATATAAAAGCAACATTTTTTGTATTAGGAAATAGAGCAAAGTCAAACCCAGACTTAATAAAAAGAGAATTTGAAGAAGGGCATTACATAGCAAATCATGGGTATACTCATAAATATAGTAGTATATATACAAATAGCCAAACAGTATTAGATGAATATAACTACACAGAAAACTGTATACAAGAGGCACTGCAAAACCCAGATTATCATTCAAGAGTATTCAGATTCCCAGGAGGAAGTGTTGGAGGATATTATAAAAATATAAAAAGAGAAGCAAAAAGCTATTTAAGGCAAAATGGAATAGTTTCATTAGACTGGAATTCTTTATCAAAAGATGCAGAAGGAGCGCATACAAAGGAAACGCTACTTCAAAATGTAATAAATACAGTAGGGAATAAACAAAGTGTAGTAATATTAATGCATGATGCATCAGATAAAATTTTGACGTATGAAACGCTACCAAGTGTAATACAATATTTAAGAGAGAATGGATATAGCTTTAAAAATTTATATGATATATTATGAGGTAGATAAAATGGAATATGATGTAATTATAATAGGAAGTGGACCTGCTGGAATATCAGCAAGTTTGTATACTGCAAGAGCAAACTTAAAAACACTAATAATTTCAAAAGGAATAGGAATATTAGAAAAAGTAAACAAAATAGATAATTATTATGGTTTAGAAAATACTATAACAGGAGAAAAATTACAGGAAATAGGAATAAACCAAGCAAAGAAATTAGGAGTGGAATTTGCAAAAGATGAAGTGGTAAAAATAGATTATGAAACTAGCTTTGTTGTAGAAACTATAAATAGCAAATACAAAGCAAAAGCAGTAATAATAGCAACAGGAACATCAAGAAAAACGCCAAAAATAAATGGCATAAAAGAATACGAAGGAAGAGGAATAAGCTATTGTGCCACCTGTGATGCATTTTTCTTTAGAGGAAAGGATGTAGCAGTATTAGGATCAAAAGAATATGCACTTCATGAAGCAGAAGAACTAGAAAGAGTAGCAAATTCTGTAACAATACTGACAAATGGAGAAGAGCCAGTACAAAATAGAAGTATAAGTTTTGACATAGAAGAAAAGAAAATACGAGAATTTCGAGGAAGTAACAGTATAGAAGAAATACATTTTGAAGATAATACTATAAAGAAAATAGATGGAGTATTTGTAGCAATAGGAACGGCAACAAGTAGTGATTTAGCAAGAAAAATCGGCGCAAGAATAGATGAAAAAGGAAATATAATAGTAAACGAAAACATGAGCACAAATGTACCAAATCTATATGCTTGTGGAGACTGTACAGGGGGAATACTCCAAATAGCAAAAGCGGTATATGAGGGAATGGTAGCAGGAATGAGCGTAATAAAAAGTATACGTCCCAATTAGGGACAGTCCCTAATTGGGAAAAATGGGACAATTTGGGACAGAGTTAATAAAAAGAAAGGAAGGATTTTTATGAAAATTACAACTGAAAATTTTGAAAAAGAGGTATTAAATTCAGGGGTACCAGTATTGGTAGACTTTTTTGCAACTTGGTGTGGACCATGTAAAATGATGAGTCCAATAGTAGAAGAATTAGCAAAAGAAATGGAAGGAAAAGCAAAAGTATACAAAGTAGATACAGATGAGGAACAAAACTTAGCAATAAAATATGGAATAATGAGCATACCAACTTTTATAGTGTTTAAAAATGGAGAACCAGTATCTAAAGCAGTTGGAATGAGAGATAAAGAAGAATTAATGAAATTGTTAAATGCATAATAAAAAACCGAAACCAAGAATTTCTACGCAGTGCAAACTGCTAGAAATTCTAACTTCCGCCATAATTATCTTCTACAGAAAGTCATCATACAATGATAACTTTCCTAGAATATAAAAAAAGTTAATTACAATTTTTTGTAATTAACTTTTTTTGGTCGGAGTGTTTTTATAGGGACTTTTACGAAATGCTGATAAATCAATAATTACACGGCACATAAAAAAGCATATTTACATTATTGCATTTATATATATGATAACATTAAAACGCATATAAATATTCCTACTATCATTAAATATTTATTCCAACTTATTCTTTCTTTTAATATTAATCTTGATGCTAAAATTGTTATAATAATAGAACTTGTACTTATTACTGAAATTACTGAAACATTTCCATCTAATAATGCAAATCTATCAAATATTGATGATGTTGCATCTAATAATGATTGTATTATAAAATATTTTTTACTATTTATTTTTCTAATATCTATATAATTCCATTGTTTTGTTATTAAACTATATACCAATATTCCTATTATAATTATTACTGCATAATTAAAAACTACATACAATGGACTTTGATACTCTGTAACATATATTTTATTTATAAAATTAGAAGTACCATTAAAGAAGACAAATCCCCATGAATATAAAATTGCTCTTTGTTCAATTTTTTTATCAACATTGATATTATCTTTATTTTTAGCTACTATGATAGACAATATTACTAATATAATAGAAATTATTAGTTGCAACATTGTACAATTTTCTTTTAATATAATAATCCCTAATAAAAATGTTACAACTACCTTTGCCTTTTGTATGGAAGCGGTTATTGCAACTTTTCCATACTTTGTAGCAGAGATTGCACAATAAAACCCTATTGATTGTATTATAATTCCAGGTAACATTTTTATCATATCTATAATATTTAATTGCGTTATAAAATTTGGATAAGCAATTAAACTAACTATAATCATAATAGAGTGATATGATAATAATCCCATTATTGCAATTCGTTTTGGTTCGTTATTTGAACATTTTTTTAATGCTATTGAGGTAAAACCACTAATAACTGTTGATAATAAGCACCAATATAACCACATATTTTCACCTAATTTTCATATATATTATCATTTATTTTTAATACCATTTTTCTATAATGGGTTTTAAATCCTAATCTTTCATATAAATTTCTTGCAATATTTTCTCCCATTACTTCTAAAGACATATCTTTATTTTGGTCTTTTGCCATATTGATTATGTGGTTTAATGCTATTGTTCCTATTCCTTTACCTCTATATTTTTCATCTATAAAAAATCTATATAGATATATCTCTTTTTCATAATCCTTTATTCCTATAAAACCAACCATTTCATTATTACAAATAATTTTATAGTATTCTTCGTTTTTTTCAAAAGTTAATTCTTCTGGTTTTATAATTCGTAATTGATATATTGAATCAACTGTATTATGATGTTTCCATTCTTCTATAATCCATTTTCTAAAATAATCATTTTTTTCCTTTTCTAGTTTTACATCTAATTTCTCCAAATCAAATACCTCACTTTTCATATTTTACTTTTTCATTTTAGCACAAATTAGTAAGAAAATACAATATTAAATTTATTATATATCATATTAGGCTATGATTATTGAATTTTAATATTTATAATATAATCCTATATAGTATTAAATAATTAAACTAATAGCATATCATAGCGTGGCGAAGCAAAGCGATAGCCACGCCCCCGATATGTAATACGGGGGTAACATTTATAAAGAAGCACAATAAAAAGTATTCTTATAAGACGTTAAATCCTATAAGAACACCCAGACTGGTGCGGATGAGAGAACTTGGCGAGCCGCGACGTAAAAATAGTCCACTGGACTATTTTTGTCTTCATTCCAAGTCAGCCTTAACTGCCTTGGAATTCGACCACTCCTTTTCAAGTCCTCTCGTTTAGAATAATTTAAAAGCTTAGTACAAAGTACTAAGCTTTCTCTGGTGCCGTTGGCGTAGATATCTACAACTTTTTTCACACCTTTAACGATTGATACAAATATCAATCAATTTATTAAAGTATATCATAATTTCTATAAATTGCAATAGTAGGATTATTTTTTTTAGGATTTATTAACTAAAAACGAATTAACCACCCTCTGTAAATCTTATTGAGGGTGGTAATTCTTTGACCTAATTGTTAAGGTCGAAGTAAATTTCTTCTGTCAGGTCGTTGTAGCCCAGATAATTTGTGCGTCGACAACAGGGACATTTGTAGGAGTAAGTTGTAGGGTCGAATGGTCTGTCGCCAGGATTCTCTTTTAAATCTCCAGCCTGTATTTCCAATTCAGCCTCACAAGTCTTACATATTACCCGCATAGTACCTTTAATTTCTTTGCCTTCCTTAATGACCTTCATAAAAATTCTCCTTTCAATTCTCGCTTTTGCGATTATTATAACTTAATTATACTACAATTTTACATAAAATTCAAGTCAAACTATTCAAAATTTTAACGAATTACTTTATGCTATTAAATAAATATAATGCAACTTTATTTTGTTCTGTTGTTTCCATTTCCATAAGTTTAGCCATTGCAAACATTACAAGTTTATACTTTCCAAAGTTTATAAGGGTAGTTCTATATTCTCCATCTATGCTTTTTAGCATACTATCAAATTTATCATAATTTTCTTTAGTATTATATATAAGACCTGACCATTTACTTTGGCTCATACATAGTGCTAATCTTAATTTATCTTTTATATTCATATCATTTATCATATCTATCAAATATTTTACTTTATCATTATTCATATTCAATTTTCCTCCTTTTAAAATCTTGTATCATTATTTCTCTTTTTATTTTTAGTTTGCTTGTTTTCATCTGGTATAGTTACTTTTCTAGCAATATTATTTGCAATTTCATTATCGTTGTTATCAAATATTCCGTTTTTATATAAATCATCACTGACAATTTTATAATTTTCGTTTTTATCATAGCAAATTCTTTTATGAAAATGGCTCATAATACTCTGCCAAAATCCTTTGAATTTCTGTAATTCTTGTTTAAGTTTTTCTTTTTCAGTTTGTAATCTACCTATAATCTTGTCTTTAGTAGATAGTTCCCTTTTTAAGCTATCGATTTGATTATCTTTTAGTTCTACTTCATATTTAAGTGAACGATTTTCTTTTTCTATTTCAAAAGCAGAATGTTCAAAATCTTTAATTGCCATATTTAAGTCATTTACACTTCTAACAGTCTTAGTAATATCTTTTACATCTTCTGTATAATTTTTGATTTTCTGGACATCCTCGTTTGAAATAACCATATTATTTTTATTCATCAAAGTAGGTTTTAGATTGTTTAATATTTCGTTT
Source organism: uncultured Clostridia bacterium (assembly GCA_948664205.1). Taxonomy (GTDB): domain Bacteria; phylum Bacillota; class Clostridia; order TANB77; family CAG-508; genus UMGS1663. The sequence continues at coordinate 33,091 of CAPNDH010000010.1, forward strand.
ATATCATTACTGCTATTATCAAGTTTTTTAGTTTGTGTATTTGCCTTTTCAAGTTTTTGCTCTTTCTGTTTTAGCTGTTTCTTAATTTCTCTATAATTGCCCATTTCATTAACATTTATATCTTGATTTCTGCCTTTTTGCTTTTCTTTTAGCTTAAAATCCATATCATAGAACTTATTAAAAGACTTTATACAAGCATTTCTCATT
>CAPNDH010000011.1:0-21750 GCA_948664205.1 uncultured Clostridia bacterium
GATATCCGTATCTCATTTCATTTCGAACGGCTATCTCAATTTCCATCTGCCAAATATTGCTTACGAAGCCTTATTGTTATGCTATTATTTACTTTATTCATTGTTGTCCCAAATTTTATGATAATAATATAACATTTAACTTATAAGTTTTGAAGTAACCTTTTGATATAAATAAATCCATTAGTTAAATAAGGGCATATAATATAAAAATTTATAAGTTTTTTTAGAATTGTATAAGAAAAAGAGAGAAAATTAAAGAAATAGCGAGCAAAAAAGAGCAAAAAATAATATTATGAAAAGAATTGTAAGCTCAAAATACAAAAAACACTACAAATACAAAAAATTATGAATACATAATTTGCAAATGTGCAGAATATATAGTATAATAAACTTTAGTCGCGTAAAAAAAGAAGAAGGAGAGTGGATTTTATTAGTATAAGAAAGTTTAAATTTTATACGAAAGAAACATTAAAATTTTTTAACATAGCTTTATTAGCTTTAGGTTTTATTATCGCGATAATAATAATAAAATATAAACCAATGTATGAAGTAAAGATATCTGGAGAAGAAGTTGGATATACACAAAATAAAAAAGCTTTAAATGAAATGGTAAGGAGTAATATAGAAAATCTTAGTAATAATAATATAGATAATGTAATATTAAAAAAGTCTCCAGAATATGAGTTAAAATTAGTAGAAAGAACAAAAGAAGATGACAAAAATGATATTTTAATAGCTGTACAAAAAGAATTGGAAATAACATATAAATACTATGAAATTGCATTAAATGGAGAAGTAATAGAAAAGGTTGATACTATACAAAATGCAGAACAAATAGTAAAAGAAATACAGGATGATACAGATCAAGAAATAATATTAACAGTAAATGAAAAGATAACTCAGAATGTTGAAGATATGAAAACAAATACACTAGAAACAGCAAAAACGAATATAATAAAAAAATTAAATATTAATACTACTGAAGAAATAGCTAATATAAATGGAATAAAGATAGCTACATTACCTGTAACTGGAGTAATATCTTCAAGATATGGTGCAAGTAGTAGTATTAGGTCATCAAGACATACTGGATTAGATATAGCAGCTAAAACTGGAACACCAATTAAAGTGGTTGCAAATGGAATAGTAGCATTTGCAGCAGAAAGTGGTTCATATGGATATTTAGTAAAAGTAGATCATGGAAATGGAGTAGAAACTTGGTATGCACATACAAGTAAAATGTATGTAAAACAAGGACAAAAAGTAAAGGCCGGAGATATAATTGCAGCAGTTGGGAATACAGGTAATTCAACAGGATCGCACTTACATTTAGAAGTTAGAGTAAATGGTCAACATGTAAATCCACAAAAATATTTATATAAGTAGAAGAGGATGTAAAAATAATTACTTTTTATATCTTCTTTTTACTTTATTGACAGATTTCCCTTTACTTTATAGAAAAAATATGATATTATGTATAGTATGTGAAATTAATAACTATTAACAACAATACAATAATTTGTATGGAGGTATGACTATGGAAAGATTAAAACGTAATCAGATTCTTGTAGAAGTTTCAGCAGACAAGAAAAAGGTAACAATTCAAAGTGGTGTATTTTGCTATCCAATAACATTTGATTCTTGCCCAGCAAAAGTTACAGAAAATTTAGGTAATGCAGTAAATGCCTACATTGAGCAAACAGGACTTGAAAATATTCCTGAATGGGAGAGTGAAATGTGCGGATATGAAGGTGGAACTGGAACTTGTAGAGACTGCAACTAACAGGAGAAAAGTGATGAATACTTTAAGGAATGAAAATTGTTCTGTAGTTTTATGTGAGTTAGATGATGCATATGCAAATCAATTAAAACTTTGTTTTAGAATTGTAGATTTGCTTAAGGAAATAGGAATTTCTACCCAAAATAAGGGATTCATGTATTTAAGAGATGTAATAATTGATGATGAAGATTTGGATATAGAAGAAGAAATGTTATATCCTAAAATTGCAGAGAAGTGGAGGACCACAGCTCTTAGCGTTAAGAATTACATGTGTAGCGCAATATGTAGTGCTTGGAGAAATGATAAGCAACCATTCATAGAAAAGCTAGGATTTTCAGAAATGCCTACAGAAAGAGAATTAATTGCTATGTGTAGACTTTATTTACAGGTAGAATAAACCAGTTATATAAGAAAAAGGCGAAAGAAGTACTTTCGTCTTTTTTTAATACATTAGGAAAGTCATACTGACTTTCTAATTTGTTCGCAATGTATAATTTGCTTGACATTTTTTTCTAATAATATATAATAATTAGGATAGAATAATACTAAGGAGAAAAAGTTTGGAAAATCAAACTAAATTCGTGCCTTGAGAAGGGAATGAAGAAAAATGCAAGAAAATTTAGAAGAAGAAAAAGTACAAAAGATGATAGATGACTTAATCGTAAAAGCAAAAAAAGCATCAGAAGAATATCTAAAATTAGACCAAGAACAAGTAGATAACATAGTAAAAGCAATGTCAATGGCAGGCTTAGAGCACCATATGGAGCTTGCTAAAATGGCAGTAGAAGAAACTGGAAGAGGAATATATGAAGATAAAATAACAAAGAATATGTTTGCAACAGAATATATATATCATAGTATAAAATATGAAAAAACAGTTGGAGTTATAAATGAAAATGATGAAGAAGACTATGTAGAAATAGCAGAACCAGTAGGAATAATAGCAGGAGTAACACCAGTTACAAACCCAACATCAACAACAATGTTTAAATCAATAATATCAGCAAAAACAAGAAATGTAATAATATTTGGGTTCCATCCATCAGCACAAAAAAGCAGTTCAGAAGCTGCAAGAATACTAAGAGATGCAGCAGTTCAAGCAGGAGCACCAGAAAATTGTATATTATGGATAGAAGAACCATCAGTTTTAGCTACAAGAGTATTAATGAATCATCCTGATGTAAACTTGATATTAGCAACAGGTGGAACAGGTATGGTAAGAGCAGCATACTCATGTGGGAAACCAGCACTAGGAGTTGGACCAGGAAATGTATCATGCTATATAGACAAAACAGCAAAATTAAAAACATCAGTAAATGACTTAGTATTATCAAAAGCATTTGATAATGGAATGATATGTGCATCAGAACAAGCTGTTTTAGTAGATAAGGACATTTATAAAGAATTTGAGAAATTAATGAGAGAAGCTGGATGTTATTTTGTAAATCCAGAAGAAAAAGAAAAACTAAAAAATTCAATGTTTGAATACACAGAAGAATATGGATTTAAGTTAAAATCACATGTACCAGGACAATCACCATATATAATAGCAAAAGAGGCAGGATTTGAAATACCAAAAGACACAAAAGTAATAGTAGTATATGAAGAAGGAGTAGGAAGAGAATATCCATTTTCAAAAGAAAAATTAAGTCCAGTATTAACATACTATATTGTAGAAAATGAAGAAGAAGGAATAAATAAAGCAGAAAGACTATTAGAATTTGGAGGACTTGGACATTCAGCAGTAATTCATAGTGAAAACAATGAAACAATACTAAAATTCTCAGAAACAATGAAAGCAGGAAGAATAATAGTAAACTCTCCATCAACACATGGAGCAATAGGTGATATATACAACACAAATATGCCATCATTAACACTTGGATGTGGTTCATTTGGTGGAAATTCAACAACAGCAAATGTATCATCAGTAAACTTAATAAATATAAAAAGAGTTGCGAAAAGGAGAGTTAATATGCAATGGTTTAAAGTCCCAGAAAAAATATATTTTGAAGCAGGTTCAATAGCCTACTTAGAAAAAATGCCAGATATAGAAAGAGCATTTATAGTAACAGACCAAGGAATGGTAAAATTAGGATATGTAGATAAAATACTATATCACTTAAGAAAAAGACAAAAATATGTACACTCAGAAATATTTAGTGATGTAGAACCAGACCCATCATTTGACACAATAAAAAAAGGTGTTGAACAAATGAATAATTTCAAACCAGATGTAATTATTGCAATTGGTGGAGGAAGTCCAATGGATGCTGCAAAAGGTATGTGGCTATTCTATGAACACCCAGATGCAGACATTGAAGGATTAAAACTTAAATTTATGGATATAAGAAAACGTACTTATAAATTCCCTAAATTAGGAGAAAAAGCAAAAATGGTAGCAATACCAACAACATCAGGGACAGGATCAGAAGTAACATCATTTGCAGTAATAACAGATAAAGAGAAAAATAAAAAATATCCATTAGCTGATTATGAATTAACACCAGATGTAGCAATAATAGATCCAGATTTAGTAATGAGCTTACCAAAATCAGTTACAGCAGATACAGGGATGGATGTATTAACACATGCAATAGAAGCATATGTATCAAACATGGCATCAGACTATACAGATGGATTAGCAGAAAAAGCAATTGAAATAGTTATGAATTATTTAGAAGAAGCATATAATAATGGAACAAATAAATTAGCAAGAGAAAAAATGCACAACGCAAGTACAATAGCAGGGATGGCATTTACAAATGCATTTTTAGGAGTAAGCCATTCAATAGCACACAAAATAGGAGCAGAATTCCATATTCCACATGGAAGAATAAATGCAATATTATTGCCATATGTAGTAAAATATAATGGAAGCAAACCTTCAAAATTTGTATCATTTCCTAAATATGAATATTATATAGCAGATGAAAAATACAGTCAGCTAGCTAAAAAATTGGGACTAAAAGCAGATACAATCCAAGAAGGAGTTAATAGTTTAGTTGAAAGAATAAAAGAGTTAAATAAGAATTTAGGAATTCCAAAATCGTTTAAAGATGCTGGAATAGATGAACAAGAATTTTTAGCTAAATTAGATATACTTGCAGATAGAGCTTTTGAAGATCAATGTACAACAGCAAACCCAAGAGTTCCATTAGTAGAAGAAATTAAACAAATTATGTTAGATAGTTATTATGGAAAATAGAAAATATTCAATTTTTTATTGACAATTAATATAAAATAATGTATTATAAAATAACTCTGGTGGTGATAAGCGCCACTTGCAGATACTTACACTAGAAATTGTAGTGTAAGAAAGATCACTGTAGGGAAGGCTACAGTGGCAGGAGTCCTTTCGAGGGCTCCTTTTTTAAAATTAAGAAGGATTTATGTACAATATGTTGAATATTATAATAAGTAAAAGGAATTAGGTGAAATAGATGAAAATATTAGAAAAAATACGAAAAATAAGAAAAATAATAATGGAAGATACTCCAGAGCAACTTGCACAAGGGGTAGTAGATACATATTTGGAGAAAAAAGAAAATGGAGAGCAAAACCCTGTTGATGATACAGTAAAAAAAGCGTTAGATATTATTGAAGAGACAAATGACTTAAATAAGGTAAAAGACTTTTTAAGAAGCCTTGCAGAAAAGTCAATTGAAGAAAAGGATGTATCAGAAAAAATTCTTACAAAAACTAGTATTGCAGTTTCAAAAAAAGATAATATTCCAAATAATGTAATAGCAGAAGCAGTTCAAGAAGCAGACATAGAAGTGCCAGATAAAGTAATAGATACAATAATAGAAGAAGGAGATATTAACCATTTTAAAGAAAGAATTAAGTTGATTCAAAATGTAGATAATAAAAAAATTATAGTAAAACGTGTAAAAGATGAATTGAAAATGGTATATAATGGTTGTGATAACAAACAAGATTGGGAAATAGCAAGTATAGTAACAGAAATATTAGGATTATTAAAAGAAGAAGACAGAACTACAGAAATACAAGAGTTAGTTCATCGAATAGTAGGCAGAAAGATGGCAGAAAATTATTATGATGATAAAAGAAGAGGAACGAGGATATATGAATTATCTAAAATTATGTCATATGAAGAAATGATGGAAAAAGACTTACCAGAAATAGTGCAAAGAGAATACAGAATATTAGAAGAGGAAGCGGGAGAAAAAGAAGATAGATTCAGCAAGACAGATTTGACTAAATTAATTTTGGATAAAATGGCAGATAATATAGCAATTAAATATAAGGAAACAGGAATATTTGCAATACCTCAATCAAATAATATGAAAAATTTAACACCAGAAGAAGAAAAAAGATTTATAAAAACAATACAGAGTTTTTCGAGAGAAGAAATAACAGAGGATGAAATAAAAGATATAAGAGAGCAAATAAGAGGAAAAGTTACAAATAAACAAACTAGAGAAGATATACTTATAAACTTTATAAAAAAATTGCCAAACGAAAATAAAAGTGAAAATATAGATTTATTGATAAAATTAGTAGAAGGTGACAAGACATTAGAAATGATAGCTATGTTAGAAAGTTCTAATGTATTAGAAAGATTAGAAGCTATTCCTGAAGAAAAAAGAAAACAATCTATAGAATCTATAGGTGAAGTATTAGAAAAAAGAAAATTTATTACTCAGACTGTGAAGTTTGGACAAAATAATGAAAAAGAAATTGATGTATATATAAAAGAATGAGAAGATGTGAGATAGATAAATCTATCTTTCATCTTCTTTATAATTTTATTTCAATATTTTCCTCTAATTGGAGTTTTATTAAATCACTAGTTAATCTGTTAACGACCTTTTTATTATAATCATTTAATTGAGAATAATTTTCTAAGAATTTATTATCAATTATATTTATGAATTCAGATGAACTAGTTTCAATAAGATCATTAAACAAAAAATCTGAAGATATATTTAATGCCTTACATAGTCCAACAATAGTGCTAGCACTGCCAAAAGCTATGCCACGTTCTAACTGACTAATATATCTAGGAGATAAAGATATTTTTTCGGCAAGAGCTTCTTGAGTGTAATTTGTTTTAGATCGTGCCAGTTTAATTTTCTTTCCGATATTTTTTCTTAAATTCTTTTCGTTTTCTGTCATATAATCCTCCCAATATTTTAATATCATTTTAATATTCTAGTAATTTTTGAATATTCAAATTGAGTATAACAATGAAAATAGAAAAATAAAATGAATTGTTAGTGCGAAAATGTTTTGTAAATAATACTAATAATATTATAATATTTTACTTCTACAACATAAAGCAAAATAGAATTATAATTCTAATGAAATAAAATGAGCCTATTTCACTCAGATTTCCCGTGAGCATTTGTAATTTTATTTTAAAACTGTTACCCCGCGCAGACTTTAAATAATATCGCTGTGAATAGTAACAATAATATAAATAAAAATAAAAAAATTTGAAAAAACTATTGCAAAATAAAGAAAAGTGTATTACAATTTACATGAAGTGGAGAAAAGTGGTACAAAGTGGTAGAAAATAGAAAAGAGGTGAAGACCATTGCTAATGGGAGAATATGAGCATTCTTTAGATGCTAAAGGAAGATTAATAATGCCAGCAAAATTAAGACAAGACATTGGAGAGAAATTTGTTATAACAAAAGGATTAGATGGATGTCTATTTGCATTCTCACAAGAAGAATGGTTAAACTTTGAAACAAAACTAAAATCACTACCACTATCAGATAAAAATGCAAGAAATTTTGTTAGATTTTTCTTATCAGGAGCTACTGAATGTGAAATTGATAAGCAAGGTAGATTCTTAATCCCAAATAATTTAAGGTTGGCAGCAGAATTGGAGAAAGAAGCAGTAATAATAGGAGTAGGTACCAGATTAGAAATATGGAACAAAGAAAATTGGCAAAAATGTGATGAAAATATATCAGTAGATGAAATTGCAGAAAATATGACGATGTTAGGTATATAACTTGCAAAAGCTTATATAAAATACAAAAGAAAAGAATACAAAAGATAAATATATGATGAACAAAAGATAAAAATTAATAAAACTACAAAAGAATGATTTGTCTTTTTAAAGACAAAAACAAAAGATAAAAGTACATAAGATAAAAAAACTAAAGAAGATAAAGGGAAGAACACAAAAGACAAATATACATAAGAAGATAAATATATAACAAAAGAAAAGATTAAGTAAAATGCAAAAGATTCTTGTGAAAAGAGTAGATTTACGAAAGAGTAAATACAAAAGACAAGTCTACAAATGATATAAAAAGATACCAAAAGAAAAAACATAAAATAAAAACAGCTGGTAAATTTTGCTAGCTGTTTTTTACATAATAGGAAATATCACAAGGGGTGGAAAATTGGAATTTAAACATAAACCAGTAATGCTAAAAGAATGTATTGAAGGACTAAATATAAAGACAGATGGAATATATGTGGATGGAACTCTAGGAGGAGCAGGACATAGCAAAGAAATTTTAAAAAAATTATCAAAAGAAGGACTATTAATCGGAATTGATAGAGACGAAGAAGCATTACGAGCTGCAAAAGAGAACTTAAGAGAATTTGAAAATATAAAATTTATAAAAGATAATCATGATAATATAGAACGAATATTAAAAGATATACAAATTGAAAAAGTAGATGGAATACTATTAGATTTAGGAGTATCCTCATATCAGTTAGATGAGAAAAATAGAGGATTTAGCTATTTAGGTGAAAATGAACTTGATATGAGAATGGATAGATCCCAAGGCTTATCTGCTAAAGAAGTTGTAAACACATATAGTGAACAATGTTTAGCAAATATAATATATGAATATGGAGAAGAAAAATTCTCTAGGCAAATTGCAAAAAATATATGTGAATATAGAAGAGAAAAAGAAATAAGAACTACTAAACAATTAGTAGAAATTATAGAAAAATCTATTCCAAAGTCAAAACAAAATGATGGACATCCAGCAAAAAGAACATTCCAAGCTATAAGAATAGAAGTAAATGATGAAATAAAACCATTATATAGTACAGTTAAGCAGTGCATAGATTGTTTAAATCCATTAGGAAGACTATGTATAATAACATTTCATTCTTTAGAGGATAGAGCAGTAAAAAATGCAATGTTAGAAGCAAAAGGGAAGTGTACTTGTCCGAGTGATTTACCATATTGTGTATGTGGAGCTAAAACTCTTGGAAATATTATTAATAAAAAACCAATAATGGCCACTATAAAAGAGCAAGAAGAAAATTCAAGAAGTAAAAGTGCAAAACTTAGAATTTTCGAAAAAATATAGTTATATAAAAATTTTAGAATTATAGATAAAGGAAAGAGAGGTGAAAGAACTTATGACACAGGGAAGGTATCAATATGAAACAAGCCCAAGAAAAATTAATCCTGATTATGATAGAAAAACAAAGAAGTTACCTAAAAAAAGACAACTTAAAATTGTTGAAGATTTACCAAGAAAACAAGTAAAGGTATCAGCAGAACAAAGAAAAAGACAAATGAAGACAACAATAATAGTTGCAGGATTATTTTTACTATTATTAATCATAAGTTGTAGAAACTCTCAGATAGATAAACAATTTATTCAAATTCAAAATCAAAAGAAACAATTAGCAACTCTTCAAAAGGAAAATGAGCAATTAAAAGTAAATATAGAAAATAGTTTGAATTTAAGTAATATAGAAAAGATTGCGAAAGAAGAATTAGGAATGCAAAAATTAAGTAGTAAGCAAACAGTATATGTTTCACTTCCTAAAAAAGACTATGTGGAGTCTGCCTCAGAAAAAATTGTTATAGAAGAGGAAAAAAATTGGTGGGAGGAATTTATTGATAAGTTACTAAAAAGATAACTGAGTTTTATATAAGAGAAAAGGATGACTTTTCTCTTATATATGAATAAAAAAGAACATCTCTAATAAATATTATTAGAGGTGTTTTTATGTTAGAAATAAATTTGTCAACTAAAAAGAGAATGAGAACAATGTTATTTATAATATTTTTTATAATGGTAGTACTAATTGGAAGAATAGGATATATTCAATTAATAGATGGGAAAAAATTATCACAAATGGCATATGAACAACAAACTCTGGACAGAGCCATTAATCCTAAAAGAGGAACAATATATGATAGTACAGGCCAAGTATTAGCTCAAAGTAGTACAGTTGAAACTGTAACTGTAAACCCAGTAAATATAGCAAAAGAAAATAAAGAGATATTTGCAAAAAAACTTTCTGAAATTTTTGAATTAGATTATGAAAAGACATTAAAAAAAGTGTCTAAAAGAAGCTCAATTGAGACGATAGCAAAGAAGATTGACAAAGGAAAAGCAGATGAATTAAGAAAGTGGATGCAAGAAAATAATATAACTACTGGTATAAATATTGATGAAGATACGAAGAGATATTATCCAAATAATAATTTAGCATCACAAATAATAGGATTTTGCGGAAGTGATAATCAAGGATTAGACGGAATTGAAGCTAAGTATGATAAAGTACTTTCAGGCACAAAAGGCGCAATAAAAAGGCATACAGATGCAAAAGGAGGAGAAATTGGAGAAGAAGGAGAAAAATATGTATCTGCTATTAATGGGGATGATTTAATTCTGACAATAGATATGAATATACAGTCAATAGTTGAAAAATATTTAGAAGAAGCTTGTATAGATAATAAATGTACAGATGGAGGAAATATTATTGCAATTAATCCACAGAATGGGGATATATTAGCAATGGCAACATATCCAGATTATAATTTGAACGAACCATATGCAGCATATACAGATGAGTTAAAAGGAATTTGGGATACACAAGAACAAGCAGAAAAAACAAAAAGTCTACAAGCTGTTTGGAGAAATAGAGCTATAACAGATACATATGAACCAGGTTCTACATTTAAAACAATTACATCATCAGCAGCATTAGAAGAAGGAATTGTAACAGATATAGATAAAGAAGGACAATTTGCTTGTACTGGAGGAATTGAAGTTGCTGGAGTAAGAATTAAATGTTGGAGGTATTATAGACCGCATGGAGCAGAAAGCTTAAGGCAGGGATTAATGAACTCATGTAATCCAGTGTTTATTGGATTAGGACAGAAAATGGGTGTGCATGCATATTATAGTTATTTACAAAAGTTTGGGTTATTAGAAAGAACAGGAATAGATTTACCAGGAGAAGCGGGAAGCATCTTTCTAGCTGAAAATAAAGCAGGACCTGTTGAACTTGCTACAATTAGTTTTGGCCAGAGATTTGAAATTACACCAATTCAGCTAGCTACAGCAGTATCTGCAATTGCAAATGGAGGGGATTTAATTCAACCAAGAGTTGTAAAAGCCATAGTTGATAGTGAAACTGGAGAAAGAAAAGAGATAGATAAAGTAGTAAAATCTCAGGCTATTTCTAAAGAAACTTCAGAAAAAGTTTTAAGTATGATGGAATCAGTAGTTAGTGAAGGAACTGGAAAAAATGCTAAAGTTGCTGGATATAGAATAGGTGGTAAAACGGGAACATCAGAAGATGGCGTTAATACTAATAAATATGTAACTTCTTTTTTAGGAGTAGCACCAATTGAGAATCCGCAAGTTGTTCTTCTTGTTACGTTATATAATCCTACAGGAGAAGGGGGACACCAAGGAGGTGCGTGGTTCATTTTGTCGCTACATTTTAAGCAACATTCAAAAAGCCTTACAATTTAGGCGAAAAATAGAACAATCAAATCAAAGAGAAAGTAGTTTTGTTTTATAAATTACTTTCTCTTTAAAAATATAAAAGGAGGACATGATATGTCAAAAGAAAATATTATTGGTACAAATTTTATAATGACTAACAGAGATTTGATAACTAAATTCGGAGTAAATTCAGCTGTAATGCTAGGCGAATTATATGGGAGAATGAATTATTTTAGAAAAAGAAATGAATTAAAATTTGGTTACTTTTTTGCGACGAAAGAGAGCATAGAAAAGAATACAAAATTAAGTCCATATAAACAAAGAAAAGTAACATCAATTTTACAAACAGAAGGAATTTTAAATATAAAACATATAGACATTCCACCAAAGACTTATTATAAAATTAATGAAGAAAAACTCATGAAAGTACTGAAAAATTCAGTAGTCGAAAATATCGACAACAAGAGATTGAAAATTTGAACAACTAGGTGTTGAAAATATCAACTACAGTATGTTAAAAAATTTAACACAAATAATAATAAGTAATAATAATAAAAAAATAATAAATAATAACACACACAGTAAAGTTTGAATTGAAAAGTATGATTGAATATAAAGTGGGACAAGTCGTCCTAGATGAGTATATCTTTACAGAGAGTAAAGGTATATGGAAAAAATATGATTTATAAATAGTTAATTATAAAAGAAAAAAGTGGACAGGTTGTCCACAATTGATATAATTTTACAAAGAGTAAGGCTAAATATATTATAAAAATGTATGCCTTTTTGTAATACATTTTTGTAGAAGTAATACTATTAGAAAGCTTTGCTTTCAAAGGTTGTAAGGGGAGATGTAATACATCTATTCTTGCACTAAAATTTAATGTCATAAACACTTTATTTTTGAGTTTAATTATGATAAAATTAAAATAAATTTAAAAGGAAACATTCGTGAATAAAAATTATAAAATAGATTATATAAAAAATGAAAAGAGAGGAAAAAAGATGTTTATTAATTTGAGTGAAGAAGAAAAAGAAAATAAATTTCAAGAATTAGTTACTTTTGCAGAGAAAATAAAAAACAGTTCTTTAAGGAATGCTTGTATAAGTATTCTAAAAGACTATAAAGGAAAGTTATTTGTTAGAGGTGCAGGTCATGATGGAATTGAAAATATAAAGTATAATAGAACACATCAATGTTTTGAGGGTGGATTGATTGATCATATACTTAATGTTACTAAAAATGCATATAATATTGGTTCTATATATGATAAAAGTGTAGATATGGATTTAATTCTATTTGGAGCTATTTTGCACGATATTGGAAAAACTAAGATATTTGATGAATGGAATGAGAAAAGTGATATCAAATCAAATCTAAATTATTCGTATCTTTTAGTTGATCATATTTATATTGGTGAAAATATAGTAGAAGAATATTTAAATAAAGAAAATATTTCTGAAAAATTGAAATATCAAGCACTTCACATTATTGCAACACATATGGATACAATGGATAAACATATGGCCGAAAGCTATATTGTTAGTTATGCTGATTCTATTGATGCAGATGTAGAAAATATTATAAGTTATCCAAGAAATGATATGAATCCTATTTTAAAAAGTTACATGTATGAAAGTGTAAATGATTATAAATAAGCGATTATCAGATTATATAATTTATAGAAAGTGAGATGATAAATTTGAAAATATATCATGGTAGCACATTTATTGTAGAAAAACCAAGTTTAGAAATATTAAATTATAGAACAGATTTTGGAAAAGGTTTTTATACAACAACAGATATTAAACAAGCAAAAAGATGGACAAAAATAAAAAAAGGAAGAATGCAAGAAGAAAAAAGAGATGAAAATATAAAAAGATATGTTAATATTTATGAATATACAGAAAATGAAGACCTAAATATATTAAACTTTGAATCAGCAACAGAAGAATGGTTGAAATTTGTATTTAAGAATAGACAGAGTAATGAACTTGTACATAAATATGATATTGTAATAGGACCAGTAGCTGATGATAATTTATATCAAGTTTTAGTAAGTTATGAAAATGGAGTTTATGATATGGAGGAAACAATAAAAAGGCTTAAGACATATATATTATCAAATCAAATTTCATTTCATACATTAAAATCTTTAGAATGTATAAAATATATAGAAACGATTGAAGTAGGTGAAGAAGATGAGTGAAGGTAAATTTACTTGTATGATGTTTACAATAGTACAAACATTATGTGATAGTATTAAAAATTACTTTAATATTAGTTATGAAGAGGCAATGAATTTATTGTATCATTCTAAACTATATAAAGCATTAGAGAAAGAAGAAACAAAAATGTGGTATTATAGTAATTATGATTTATTTAGAATGTTTTTAGAAGAAAAAGAAACAGGAAAATATACTGTTTATGGGGGATAGTATGGAAAAGAAAATAAATGATTTTATTGTATTTTGTATTGAAATTTTCAAAGAAGAAAATAAGCTTACAGGAAAAGAAGTGTATGAACTGTTTGAAAAGTATGGAGTATTAAAGTATTTATACGATGGGTATGATATGTTACATACACAGGGCGATAGATGGCTTATGAATGATATAAATGAATTTTTGAAAATTAGAGGATATAATGGAAAATAAAAAATGAATATAAATAACTAGAAGTTAGTAAAAAACTAATTATCTAGTTATTTTTTTGTGAATTTTTATAAAAATTACCGTTTTTTAAGTTATTAGTGACATATACCTAGTAGAGAAAAAAGTAATAATTTTTTTCTTAACTAATAAAATTAAATATCAAATAAAAGAGGTAATGAAAATATGAAGAAGAAATATAAATGCTTAACTAATAATAACGATTCATATCAATTACAAGTTGGAGATATGCTAGTAGAAATGAAATATTCTAGTAATAAAAAAATGGAAGAATGCATATTGAGTATTTTAAGACAAAAAATAGGAAAGTAAAATTACTTTGCAATTTTGCATACTGAAACTGTAAAAGATAAATCTTAACAGTTTCAGGAAATTGAGCTGATTTTCTAATTTGGACACGTTATACTATATAGAGAAGGGAGGAAAGAAACAATAATGGCTGGAAGAAAATCAAAATATTCTTCAGAAAATTCAAATGCAAAAGGAACAAAAATATGGTCAGTTGCAGTATATATAAGGCTTTCACAAGAAGATAGCAACAATGGAGAAGACAAGCAAGAAAGTAACAGTATTACGAGCCAAAAGGCATTATTAAATGAATTTATTGAAGAACATGATGATTTGATTGTTTATGATACTTATGTTGATGACGGTTACACAGGAACCGACTTTAATAGACCTGGATTTCAAAGATTATTAGAAGATATGAGAAAAGGAAATATAAATTGTGTTCTAGTTAAAGACTTGTCAAGACTTGGAAGAAACTACATAGAAGTTGGTAATTACATAGAGCAAATATTCCCACTATTTAATATTAGGTTTATTGCCATTAATGATAGTGTAGATAGCTTTAAAAATCCTACAAGTACAAATACTATATTAGTACCATTTAAAAACTTAATAAATGATGAATACTGTAGAGATACATCAATAAAAATAAGGTCAGCACTAAATGGAAGAAAAAAGAAGCGGAGAGTTTGTAGGGGCATTTCCATCTTATGGCTATATAAAGAGTCCAGAAGATAATCATAAATTAATCATTGATAAAGAGTCAGCCGAAATTGTAAGAAAAATTTTTGAATGGAAAGTAAATGAAGGTTTAGGAAATTTAAGCATTTGCCATAGATTAAATGATATGGGAGTTTTAAATCCAACAGGATATAAAAAGAAAAGGTTAAATCAAAATTATAATAATGTGCAAATATTGCAAGAAGATTATTCTTGGTGTCCATCAACAGTTAGAAATATTTTAAAAAATGATATTTATATAGGCAATGTAACTCAAGGTAAAAGAAGAGTAAAAAGTTATAAAGTTCATAAAGTAGAGCAAGTGCCAGAAGAAGAATGGATTACAGTAAAAAATATGCATGAGCCTATTGTAGATAAAGAATTATTTGAAAAAGCACAGGGGATGAGAAAAGTTGATACTAGAGTACAAAATAGTGGAAACTTAAGTATGTGGGCTGGAATACTAAAATGTGCGGATTGTGGCAGGGCAATGCATAAAAAATATTGTAAAAATAAAAGTGGTACTGTTTATGAATATTACATATGTGGCACATATAGAAAAAAGTCAAATAAGTTATGCACAAAACATACTTTAAAAGTGGAAGAACTAGAAAACGCTGTATTGGAGGCTATTAAATTACACATAGAATTACTTGTGGATACTGAAAAATTATTAAAGCAAATTAATAAATCAAACACTAAAAAATTGGCGAATGAGAATATGGAAAATATTAAAAGAGCAAAAAAAGAGGAGATAGAAAAAATAAGTAATTTAAAAAGATGTTTATATGAAGATTGGAAAAATGACTATATAACTAAAGAAGAATACTTAAACTACAAGCAAAAATATGAACAAGATATAGACAAAATAAAAGAAATTATTATTAATTTAGATAAACAAAAAGAAAAACAAGAAGAAATTATAAATGGAAATAGCCTATGGATAGAAAACTTTAAAGCACATAAAAATATAACTGAACTAGACAGAGATATTATAACAGAATTAATTGATTACATAGAGGTACATGAGAATAGAAAAATAACCATTTATTTTAAGTTTATAGATGAATTAAGTAAAATTCTTAAATACATAGAAGATGAAAAGAAAGTGAGTATCTTTGAAAAAGTAAAAGAAGCATAGAACTAAATTTACAATCAATGCTAAAATTAAGTTTAACTTTTTGTAGTGACAAAATACACCAAGGAGGTGGTGTTGCAGCACCTGTAGGAGGTCAGGTTTTTAGTGAGATTTTACCATATTTGGAGGTTAGCCAAGGAAATAAAGATGAAATCGAGGAAGCGCAAGAAGTTAAAACTCCTAATATAGAAGGATTAAATCTTAAAGAAGCACAAAAGATTGTTAAAGAGTTAGGTTTAGAATTAAGTATAGAAGATTATACAGAAGAATTAGATAAGGAAAATACTATGATTGTTGAACAGACACCTAAAGAAGGAATTAATGTAAAAAAAGGTAGTAAAATTTATTTAAAAATAAAGAATTGATTCTGTATTTACAAAAAATCAACCTAATTATTAAAAGCTTAAGTTTTGGTATTTTAAAATATAATGAATATTACAAGAAAGATATATATTTGAAAGCTTTGCTAAATATATATCTTTCTTCTATTTTTACAGCTCTCATTTTTCAATTTTTCCACAGGCAATTTTTGTACCAGAATTTCCGGCTGGGCTGAGAAGTAAAATCATCAGGCATATCATGGATAATAATAACTTTTCCCAAAATATCTTTTATAGTAAATTTATTTATTAAAACACTCATATAGGCATAACCATTGTTTTCAATTAATGGGGGTAAATTTCCAATATGAAAAGGGTGAGGACAATTTGTAGGATTTAAATGAGACTTGGCATTCGAAAACTCATCACTTGAATTCCCAGTGCAACTATTTCCTTCATGGATATGAAAACCAAAAAATCTTCCATTACAATAATCTTTAGATTGTGGTAGTCCATTAATTTTAGCAGTAACTAAAACACCATCTTTAGTTTCTTTAAAATTAACAATTCCAGATATTTTAGGATATTTTTTTCCACCACTTATATGTGCTTTTGCATTATTAAAAACATTTTTGAACATAATGAACACCTCTAATAATAGTATATTCTAAAATTTAATTTTAGTTTCGTTTTTTAGATTATAATTTATATCTTAATACTAGACACTTTTCAGCTTCTTTCCAATCACATTCGTCATTTTATTCAAAAGGAATATAAATATATATAGATTTCCTGTGAACATTACTCATTTTATGTACTGATCAAACTAATCATATAAAGTTATTTATTAAATTTTCAAATTAAGAGAAATTATAAAATTTCTATAATTATAGTAACGAAAAAACGTTGAGTAATAGGAAAAATATAATTAAAAGTGAGATAAATTTACATAAAATTGGACAAATTTTCAAAAAACTATTTACAATGTAATAATTTTGTAATATAATATAAAAGGACGACTGGAAAGCTTAGGGAAATATGGAAAAAGTAAGAAAAACAGTCAGATACTTAAAAATAAATAAAATTATATTAAAAACTAGCAAATGTATATTTTCCGTAAGAATATACGTTTTAATAGTTTAATAGGGGGGTAAAAAATGAAAAGAATTCAAAAAAGGTTTATAGGAATTATAATTTCAATGTTAATTATGATATTTGTATTACCATCACAAATGGTCAGTGCAAATACAACTAAACAAAGTACACCTGATATAGATATACAAATTATAAAAAATGAAAGCAAAAAAGGTAATGACGAAAATGACATATATTTTATTATGTACATAAAAGGATATTTAAAAGAAAATTTTAAATATGCAATATTAAATAAAGAAAATGCGAGTGAAATGGAAATACACTACAATGATGCTGAACAAGATAAAGATGGAAACTATGTAGCAAAAGTTTCTGAAGCTGATATAGCTAACCAATATTTATATCTAAAAACAATAGAATCAAATAATGAAGCAGAAACAAAAATAAAAAAAGTTGATTACGGAACAGCTTTTTCAGTAAAAGATATGAAATATGTGGAAAACACAACAAACAGAATTAAAACACAATTGAAAACAGATATAACAGCAAAAGATGAAGAAGTAGATGGATTAAGAACAACAATAACTGTTGGTGGATTAATAATAGAAGGAAATGAAGATTCTAAATATTATTATAGTACAACAAAATTACCAAATAAAGATTATGATAGATTAAAAGAACTAGCAGACAAAATAAATAGTGACTTTGAAAATTCAGAAATAGATATGTATTCAAAAATAGAAATTGCAAACGAATTTAAAAAATTATATACAGAATTAGCAGAAAAACAAGAGTGGAAAGATGTTAATAGAGATTTAACAATTGTACAACCAGAAAATGCAGAAAAAGATGAAGAATACATAGTGTATTTAAAAGAAGAGGATTCTAATGGAAAAGAAATATCAACAGATATAAAGATAATGAAGTCATATAGAACTGATAAAGAAGAAACAATACCTGGAAAAACAGAAACAAAAGTAGTTAAGGAAACAACAAAATTACCAATTACAGGAGACAGCATTATTCTATTCGTAATATTAGGAATTATTATATTAGTAACTATTATAGTATTTGTAAGAATGAGAAAATTACAAGCAAATGGTAAAGAAAAATAATAAGGGAAAATAATATAAAATGAAATTAAAAATATATAAAGTTTTATTTATAATCTTAATTATTTTAGCAATAGTAACTATATCATTTATTGTTATAAAATATGCCAAAAATTATGAAGCAGAAATAGAAAATAAGAAAACAGTGGAGACATTTTCAAGAGTTATAGAAAGTGAAGAGAAGCAAGATGTAACAATGAATGGTTATAAAATAATTCGGAATAGTAAAAATTCCAAAGATAGGAATAGAATATCCAATTGTGGATATAGACACATATAACCCAGAAGAAACAAAGGAACCTATGAAATTTGCAATAGTTAAATACTGGGGAACAAATGTAAATGAATATGGTAATTTATCAATAGCAGGACATAACAAATATGATGGAACAATGTTTGGAAAAACTAAAAATTTAGAAATTGATGATATAGTTGAGTTAACAGATTTAAATCATAAAACATTACAATACAAAATATATCAAAAATTTGTAACAGATCCAAATGATGTTACTATATTACAAACTACAGATGAAAATGTAAGAGAAGTAACATTAATAACATGTACAAATGGAAATAAACAAAGACTTATATTAAAAGCAAAAGAAATAGTATAAAAGGAGGAATTTTAAATGGCAATAAAACGTTCAATGCCAAATAAGAAAACAGTCATAGCAATAGCAATTGCTATAATACTATTAATTGTAGCTGTGTCAGGTACAGTAATTTTCTTAAAGGATAGAGGTAATACACAAGCTGCTGAATTAGAAACTATGCAACAAAGAGAAGAAAATCAAGATAACCAAAATGATGGAAATCCAGAACAAGGAAACGATAATCAAGGAACAAATCCAGAACAAGTACAAGGTGATAATAATACACCAAGTGTAGAACAACCAGTAATAGAAAATGGAGATAATAATCAAAATGTTGGGCAACAACCAAATGCAAATGGAAATCCTAATGTGCAAAATAATGGTAGACCAGCTCAAACAGATAATATTCAAGAAGCAACAATAGAAAGAATAGAAACAGTAGAAGTACCAGAAAGAAAAACATTTGAAGGTAGTTTTATTGGATGGACTCCAATGGAATTAGTAGCAACAAATATATCTGATAAAATGAATACAGAAAGTAATAATGGTAAAATATCAATTTCTAAAAAAGCAACAACTACATCAGGAGAAAATGTAGTTAAAGCAGGAGGAGAAATTTTATATACAATAACAGTAACAAACAATACTGAAAATAAGATATCAAATGTAGAAGTAAAAGATATTATTCCTGCAAATACAACATATGTTGAAAATTCAGCGGATAATGAGGCTACAAAAATTGGAAATGGTTTAATGTGGACAGTAGACATAGAAGGAAAAGCAACAATAGAGCTAACATTTAAAGTAACAGTAAATGAAAATATAACAGGAGAAATTACAAATATTGCATATGCAAATAATGAAGAAACAGAACCAGTTAAAACAGCAATTATAAAAGCAGATAAAATAGCAGTAGTAACAGATGAAGATGGAAATGAAAAAGAAATAGCAAGAGTAGGAGACACAATTAACTATACTATTTCTGTAGAAAACACAGGAGATATAGAAGGTACAACAAATGTTCAAGATGCTAAATTAAAAGAATATATAGAAAAAGGTATATTAGAAATAGTTACAGAACCTAGCAACATTTCTTTAGATGAATTATATGCAGGAAAAGAAATGAGAATAGCTAGTAAAGACACAATGAAAATTGAATTTTCAGCTAAAGTTATAAAAGTAGACGGGGAAATATCTAATACAGCAACAATAGGTGGAGGCGATAAAACAGCAACAGTAGAAACAAGAGATATGGATATTAAAAAAGAAGCAACATTAGTAAAAGGTACAAATAATAAGAATGAAAAAGCAGAAGTTGGGGATACAATTAATTATGCCGTAACAATAAAAAACAACGGAAGTGAAGACTTAACAGTAACAATAAAAGATAGCATGTGGAAAGCTAACAAAATTATAACTGTAAAAGCAGGAGAAACTGTAACTGAAAAATATTCACATACAGTTGTTGCAGCAGATATGGTAAATGATAATATTAAAAATATAGTAACTGCAACAAGTGATGATTTAAAAGAAGAAGATAACACACATACTCCAACAAGAAGAGATTATGGATACAGAATTGAATATTATTATGACAATGAAATAGATAGTACTTTAACAGAAAATGGAACAGCAGAATATGGAAAAGAAGTTAAATCTACTAACGTAGACACAAACAAGAAAATAGGTTATAAAGAAGCTGATAATAATGTAACAACAGTTACAATAACAGAAAATGAAGAAACTAATGTAATAAAAATATATTATGTGAGAGATGACTCACAAACAAAAACATTAAAATATACAGTAAGATATTATAAAGATAATACTGAAATAGTAGCAGACAAAATAGAAGTAAAACAAGATGTATGGGTAAATGCTGAAGACAAATTAACAGTACAACCAGTTAATAAATCAGATAACAAATATATTGGATACAGATTTAGTACAACAGACCCAGCAATAATACCAGAAAAAATAGACAATAATGGAGAAATCAAAGTATACTATGTAAAAGATGAAAATCAAAAACATAGTGTAAAAGCACAAGTAGAGTATTACTATGGAGACACATTAGATGCAGCTAAAGCAAAAACAAAAGCAGATGCAACAGAAGAAGTAGAAACAGCAGAAACATGGATAGGAGAAGTTGCAACTGTAACAGTAACACCAAATGTAACAGACAAATTTATAGGATATAAATATGAAACAACAGAAGGAAACTTAAGCTATAGTGTATTAGAAAATGTAGAAACAGATGAAACATTACATATAGTAAAAGTATACTATGTAAAAGATGAAAATCAAAAACATAGTGTAAAAGCACAAGTAG
>CAPNDH010000011.1:21850-32826 GCA_948664205.1 uncultured Clostridia bacterium
AGGAAACTTAAGCTATAGTGTATTAGAAAATGTAGAAACAGATGAAACATTACATGTAGTAAAAGTATACTATATAAAAGATTCATTTGGATATACAGTAAATTACTTAGATGAAGATAACAACCCAATATCAAATTCAAAAATTGGAGAAAAGAAATTATTTGATACAGAAGTAACTGAAAATGCAAAAGCTATTGAAGGATATGAATTAGTTGATGCAAGTAAAACTTCACAAACAATAAAAATAAGTGCAGATGAAAGCAAAAATATAATAAACTTTATATATAAAGCAAAAGATTGTGAATATACTGTAAATTATTATTATAATGGAAAACTTGCAGATGTTAATGAAACATTTAAAGCATCTTATGGAACAATAATAAGTGGATATACACCAAAAACAAATTATAAAGGTAAAGAATATACATTTGATAAAGAAGAAACAACAAGTGCAGATAAGAAAATGCCTTTAGTTATAGGATTAGCAAAGAATATAATAAATGTATATTATACAAGACCAGAGTTATCAATTAAGAAAGAAGCTGTAAAAGTAATAAATAATGGAGAAACAATAAGCTATACTATTACAGTAACAAATACAGGAATGAGAGAAGCAACTAATGTAGTAGTATCAGATGAATTACCACAACAATTAGATATGACAAAAATAAGTAATATTTCTGACGATGGAAAATATGAAAAAGGAAAGATTACATGGAATATTGCACAAGTAAATGCAAAAGGTACAAAGACATTAACATTTAATGCAAAAGTTAAAATAGATACAATAGGAGAAAATATTGTAAATAATGCAACAGCTAAATTTGGAGATGAAACAATAACAACAACAGATTCTAATAATGCTAAAACAAAAGTAAATGACAAAACAGTAACTGTTAAAGAAATAACAGAAGGAAAAGATGCTGATAACTTAAATATTATATTCATTATGGATAACTCATCAAGTATGAATGATCCAGTAAATGGAGTAACTTATAAAAATAGCGATAGTTATTATGTAGCACCTGGTGATGTAAGTAAAACTAGAATATATGCGGCTAAACAAGCTACAAAACAATTTATTACAGAGATTTATAGTGATCCAAAAATGACTAATACAAATATGAGTGTTATAACATTTAATAATGAAATATCAGTAACAAAAAATGAATATAAGATAGGAAGAGGACCATTAACAGTGGTTGAACCAGATTATTTCTGGCAAGGAGTAACATATAAAGATTCAGAAGGAAATACAGTTAATAGCAGAAATGTTAAACAGGCAACAGATGGAAAATATTATGAGATATTAGATAATAATATTAAAACAGGTACTATTGAAGTAGGTTCAGGAACATCAGCAAATCATGCTTCATTATTAACTAAGGTAGAAAATATTTCTATTGGTTCAAGAATTGAAGGATTAGCTACATACATTAATCCAGCATTAGAAAAAGCTAATACTCAAATAGTTAATTACAAAAAGGAAAATAATAATAAAAATATTGTAATAGTTTTAGGAGATGGAGCTATTAATGATAAGGAACTATCAAACTTAAATACTTTAAAACAAAATGCAGATGATATATATTGTATAAGATTTGGAAATGAACAAAAAGCAGATGCTAACCTAACTACAATATCAACATCAACTAAGGGAACATCTGATAAATTATATACAGCAGGAAATCAAGCAGAACTTATTGAAAAGTTTAAGTCAATATTAGATGCTACAAAAACTGATCCAGTTGATAGAAAAACAGGAGATGCAAAACAAAATGGAACAAATTTAGTTGCAAATATAGAATCAGGAGAAATAGTTGCAAAAACATCTAAAGCAATAACATTTAATAGACCATTAGTTATAAAAAGAAATGGAACACCAATAATTACTTGTAATTCAGCAAACGATTTAGCAAAATATGGAATTAAGTATGATACTACAAATAAAGTTTTAAGATGGGATTTAAATGAATGTTTAAGAAATGACAATGGAATATCAGATTTATCTGGAAAATTAGAGTTAGATTATTATATTCCTAATAACTAATATAAAAAATAAAAGATTAGAATTTTCTAATCTTTTATTTTTATTTTGAAATCAGAAATATGCGATATATCTTGTTTTGTATACATTTGTAAAATTTGCTCTTTATTAGGTTCTATTTCAGATGTGTACGCATCAAAAGTTATAACTGATTCGTTTTTAGAATCAACAAGCAAAATGGATAAAATTAATTTTGGACATATTTCAGAAGAAGTATTTTTAATGGTTATAGAAACTGAAGATTGTCCCTCGTCAACTTTAATTTTTAAATTAGAAGCTTCCAAAGTTTCATAATTAGTAATTTTTTTAGTGCCATTTTCCAAATCTAAAACTCTAGTTTTTTCATCAATAATTGAATTATTGTCAAAAGTGCTTTTAATATTTTTGTAAAAAAAAGTATAGTATAAAGCTATAGTAATAAGTATAATTAGTAATATAATAATAAAAATATAACTTTTTTTATTAGGTGATTCTTTAAATCTATTAGTACCAATAGATTTATTTGTTTTATTTATATTTGATTTTTCTTTAAATCTTTTTGCATTTTGACTTTTCATTTTTATCCCCCTTTAGTGCACATAAATTTTATTATAAAATTTATTAAAAGTCAACAAAAATCGCCCTAATTCAGTTATTAAGGCGATAAAATATATATATTATATCTAAACAAAAACATTTGCGATTGTTAAAAATAGGACATATAGTAAAGTTTTCCAAGAAATACGAACTGTATTAGAAGTAAACTTTTTAATAACAACTAATCTATGTTCTTTTCTAACTGTTAATGCTAGACAATTTGAAACTGGTTTATATTCACGAGTATCCATAATAATCAACTCCTTTGTTCTTTCGTGTATTTTATAAAATTTTAGCTTATGTATAACAATTTTTATCTTTTATAATTTAATTATAATTTAAGATATTACAGATGTCAACACTTTTTGTAATAAAAATGTAATAAAAGTGTAATATTTGTCATTGAGTTGTAAAAAACAAACTGAAAATTAATAGAAAAAAGTCGAAATATAATCCAATAAAATATTGATATCTAAATGCTTTAGGGAATTTTAGAATAAATAGTAAAGAAATAGAATAAAAAAATATTATAATAATAGAATTAAATATAAAGAATTCCTAAAAACTCTATACAAAAAAACAAATTAGTTATATAATAATAAAAATTATAGGTGGAATTTTGTCTATAAGATATATTAAATTGGAGGGATGATTCTAAATGGAATTAAAAAAAATATTAATAGGATTAGAAGGAATAAAAGCAAAAGGAAATGTAAATCTTGATATAAAAGGAATTGAAAAGGATTCAAGAGAAATTAAAGAAGGATATATGTTCATAGCTATAAAGGGATTTTCAACAGATGGTCATCAATTTGTGGAAAAAGCAATTGAGAATGGAGCTAGCTGTGTAATGTTAGAAATAGGATGCGATTTAAAATCTTTAAGTATACCTGAAGATGTAACGATATTAATGGTTAAAGATACAAGAGAAGCATTAGCAGTATGTTCATCAAATTTTTATGGAAATCCATCAGCACAATTAAAACTAATAGGAGTTACTGGAACAAAAGGAAAGACAACAACAACATTTATGATTAAAGAAATATTAGAAAAAGCTGGGAAAAAAGTTGGATTAATAGGAACAATTGCAACATATATAAATGGAAAGAAAATAAAAGATAATGATAGAACAACACCAGAGAGCTTAGAATTGCAACAAATATTTAGACAAATGGTAGACGAAGGTGTAGAAGTAGCAGTAATGGAAGTTTCTTCACAAAGTTTAAAATTGCATAGAGTTGATGGATGTCAATTTGATATAGTTTTATTTACAAACTTTTCAGAAGATCATATAAGTGAAAAAGAACATCCAGATATGCAAGATTATTTCAATTCAAAATTGAAATTATTTGAAATGTGTAAAACGGGAATTGTGAATGCAGATGATTTATATTCTGCAAAAATTCCAAGATTATTTCCAGATAGCAATATAGTAACATATGGAATAGACAATTTTGCAAATGTTTTAGCAAAGGATATAACTATTACAAATTCATATGTAGATTTTAGAGTTAAAATAACAGATAGAAATGAAAGAGTAAAAACAGGGATACCAGGAAGATTTAGTGTTTATAACTCATTAGCAGCAATCTGTGTTGCGCAAAAATTTGGAATTTCATCAGAGATAATAAAAGAAGCGTTAGAAGAAGTTAGAGTTCCAGGAAGGTCAGAATTGATAGACAATAAAATGGAATTAACTATAATGGTAGATTATGCACATTCACCAGAAAGCTTACAGAATATATTACAAGCTGCTAAAGCATATACAAGAGGTAGAGTAATTTCAGTATTTGGCTGTGGAGGAGATAGGGATTCTGGGAAAAGACCTATAATGGGCGAAATATCAGGCAAAATTGCTGATTATACAATAATAACATCAGACAATCCCAGAACAGAAGAACCTGATAAAATAGTTTACCAAATAGAAGAAGGAATAAAAAAGACAAAAGGAAAATATGAAGTTGTGATAGACAGAACACATGCTATTGAACATGCAATTAAAATGGCAAATAAGAAGGATATAATTATTTTAGCAGGAAAAGGACATGAACCTTATCAAGAAATAAATGGTGTTAAATATCCTTTTGATGAAAGAATTATTGTAAGAAATATTATAAATGAAAAGATTAAATAATTTATAATAAGATTTGGCAGACGAGAATTGAGATAGCCGTTCGAAATGAAATGAGATACGGATATCTTATGCAAATAAGTGATAGCGAATTTGTAACCGCTAAAAAAATGACGATGAGCGAAACGAAGTGAAGCGAAAGGATTGGTAAAGTTGGATTTTGAAATAAAAGTATTACTAATAACATTTGTAATATCAGTAATATGTGGGCTAATAACAATACCAATATTAAAAAAACTAAAAGTAGGACAAATAGAAAGAGATGATGGACCAGCATCACATCTAAAAAAACAGGGAACACCCACAATGGGGGGAATAATAATGATAATTACAATTATTATTTCTGTTACTCTTGCATATATATATTTAACAGCAATTGGAAATACTAACTTAGCTAAAAAATTGTTACCATTATTATTAATTACAATAGGTTTTGGGATGATAGGATTTGTAGATGACTTTAAAAAATTAGTTTTGAAAAATACTAAAGGTTTAAAGCCAAGTTATAAGATGTTTGGACTATTAATAATAGCAATAGTATATGTATTATTTTTAGTACTTGTATTAAATATAGGTACAGAAACATACATACCAATTTTAAAAGCATATATTGGTATTCCAATTTATGTTTATATTCCACTTGCAATTATAGTAATATTAGCAACAACAAATGCTATAAACCTTACTGATGGAATAGATGGTTTGTCATCAAGTGTTTCTGCAATTATTATAACGTGCTTAACAGTAATAGGTATTACTAATCAAATATATGAAGTATCTATATTTGGAAGTATGGCAATAGGAGCAACATTAGGATTTTTAATGTTCAATCTGCATCCAGCAAAAGTTTTTATGGGTGATACAGGATCTTTAATGCTTGGAGGTGTAATATCAGGAATAGCTTTATATTTAAAAATGCCACTATTATTACTTATAATAGCAATAATTCCTGTATTAGAAACATTATCTGTAATAATACAAGTAGCATATTTTAAAAAAACAGGTAATAGAATATTTAAAATGGCACCTTTACATCATCATTTTGAATTATCAGGATGGAGAGAAAACAAAGTAGTTGTGATTTTTTCACTAATAACATTGGTTACATGCTTTGTAGGACTAAAAATTGTATAAACTGTTAGGAGGATTATAGATGGCAAAAAAGAAAAAAGAAAAGAGTTTTTCAAGTTTCTTAAATAATCCAATAGATTTTACACTAGTAATAACAATATTATTATTACTAGGTATTGGATTAGTAATGGTATTATCAGCAAGTTCACCATCAGCGCTTTCAAAAAGTGGAAATAGCTATGCATATTTTTCAAAACAATTAATATTTGCCATTCTTGGATTAATAGCAATGGCATTTATTTCTAAAATTGATTATAGATTTTATCAGAAATTTTATAAACATGCTTGGTGGATTTCTTTATTACTATTAGCAGCTGTAATGATAGTGGGAGATGAAGTAAATGGGGCAAAAAGATGGATAAAAGTTACTGAGACATTATCATTCCAACCATCAGAAATTGTTAAGTTTTTAATGATAGTTTTCTATTCAGGAATATTAGTGAAAAATAGAGATGAACTAAAATTATATGGAAAAGGATTTATGAAACATTGCTTATTTTTAGGACCAATAATAGGCTTATTGCTATTGGAACCACACTTAAGTAGCTCTGTTGTTATATTAGGAATTGTTTGTATAATGATGATTATTGCAGGATGTAAATTTAAACATTTTTTATTTACTGGTCTGGGTGCAGGAGTTCCAGTATTATCAGCTCTAATTGCGTTTTCACCATATAGATTAGAGAGATTTATTACTTTCTTAGACCCTTGGAAATATTCAACTGACGAAGGGTGGCAAGTTATTCAAGGATTATATGCTATAGGGTCAGGAGGTCTTTTTGGAGTAGGACTTGGAGATAGTAAACAAAAGTATCTATACATACCAGAGCCACACAATGATTTTATATTTTCAATATTAGCAGAAGAAGTTGGTTTTTTAGGATGTGTAGTAGTGTTAGTGCTGTTTGCAATATTTATATGGAGAGGAATTTTAATAGCAATGAAAGCACCAGATATGTTTGGAAGCTTATTGGCAATTGGAATCACAGCATTAGTTACTATACAAGTTATAATAAATGTTGCAGTTGTTACTTCATCAATGCCAGTAACAGGAATGCCACTTCCATTTTTTAGTTATCGGTGGTACTGCATTATTTATATTACTATGTGAAATGGGAGTATTGCTTAATATTTCACGTGCAGGTGCAAAATAAAAGGAGAAAATTATGAGAGTTATTATTGCTGCAGCAGGAACAGCTGGACATATAAATCCAGGACTTGCGATTGCAAATAAAATAAGGGAAGAAGAGAAAGACTCAAAAATTATTTTTATAGGAACAACAAGAGGACTAGAAAATGACTTAGTACCAAGAGCTGGATATGAATTAAAAACAATTGAGGCATATGGACTTAGCAAAAAAATATCAATAGAAAATATTAAGAAAATGTATAAAACGTTTAAAGGATATGGTGAGTCAAAAAAAATAATAAAAGAATTTAAACCAGATGTAGTAATAGGTACAGGAGGATATATCTGTGGAGCTACAATTTCTGCTGCTCATAGTTTAGGAATACCTACTGTATTACATGAAAGTAACGCATTTCCAGGTAAAGCTGTGAAAATGCTTGCAAAAAAAACAGATACAATCCTAGTATCTTTTAAAGATGCTAAAGACAGAATAAAGAAAGCAAAAAACATAGTCTTTACAGGAACACCTGTTAAAATAATTAAAAAAAGTTATAATTTGAGTGAAAAAGAAAAAATAATAAAGAACTCTGGGCTTAGTAAAGACAAACCAATAGTTTTGATTTTTGGTGGAAGCCAAGGAGCACAAAAAATTAATGAAGCAATATTAGGAATATTAGAAAATAAATTAAATAATAAATATCAAATAATATGGGCTACTGGGCCAAAACAATATGATGTTATTAAAGAAAAATTACAAGATAGAAATATTAGTATAAATAATATTGAAAATGCAAAAATAATTCCATATATATATAATATGGAAGAAATTATGAATGTTTCAAATTTAATTGTATCAAGAAGTGGAGCAATGACAATAACAGAAATATCTAATTTAGGAAAGCCTTCTATATTAATTCCACTACCTAATGTAAGTGGAAATCATCAATTATATAATGCAAAAGTTTTAGAAAACATAGGAGCAGCAAAAATAATTTTAAATGATGAATTAGAATATAAAAAATTAAATACATATATTGAAGAAATATTATTAAACAAAAATATAGAAAGACAAATGTCAATAAATGCATTAAAAGTTTCAACAAATAATGTAGAAGCTAAAATATATGAAGAAATATTAAAGGTATTTAAGGAGAAGAAAAATGTATAAAAACGTAAAAACAAAAATAATATTGATTTCAGTTATAACAAGTTTAATATTAATAGGAAGTTTAAGCTTTTTATATTTAAATTCTATAAGCAAGATTCAAGATAGTATAAATTTAGATAATAGTACTTTGGAGCTTGCTAAAAATGTGAAATATATCCTTTTAAATGCAAGAATATCAGTAGTTACTATAATAGTTTTATTTATATTAATTACTATTCTAATAGTAGCATTTTTAGCAAGATTTGTAATATGCCCTAAAAATAAATATATAAGAGGGGATGAAAGAACTGAATTAAAAGATAAACTTAATGAAGTTTCATCAAGAAAAAATCAAATAGAAACTATTTTATTGCATATGACAGATGGCATAATTGCTTTTAATATGGAAGGAGAAATAATATTAATAAATCCAGCAGCAAAGAAGTTTTTAAGTATTAGCCCAGAAGATAATGGCTTTTATGATATTTTTGGTAAGTTCAATTTAGATATAAATATGGAAAAGGTAATTTATTTAGAAAACTGGACGTCAACAGAACAAGTGATACAAGTAGATGATATATATGTAAAAGTTTTATTTGCGCCTTTTAAAAATGAAGAAGATAGACCAGATGGAGTAATTGCAGTTATTCAAGATATAACAGAACATGTAAAGCTAGATAATATGCAAAAAGAATTAGTTGCTGATGTATCACATGAATTAAAGACCCCAATTACATCTATTATGGGGTATGCAGATACATTATTAGAGGGAGGTTATGATACAGAAACACAAGAAAAATTTTTAAATGTAATTGCTTCAGAATCTAGAAGAATGGCAAGGCTAGTAACAGATTTATTAACACTTTCTAGATACGATAATAATAAGAAAAAAACTCAAAAAGAATCATTTGATTTAGGAGAACTAGTAAAAAGATGCCAAGAAAAACTTGCAATAGAAATAAAGAAAAAGGGGCATAGTGTTAATTGTTTTGTAACTGCAGATGTTCCGCTAGTGTATGCTGATAAAGATGATATTGAACGAGTTGTATTAAATATTTTAACAAATAGCATTAAATACACACATGATAATGGTGAAATAAAAATTTATGTAGGTTTCGTTTATAATGATGCTTATATAAAAATATTTGATAATGGTATTGGTATACCAGAAGAAGATTTATCGAGAATTTTCGAGAGATTCTACAGAGTTGATAAAGCTCGTACTAGAGAAATGGGAGGTACTGGATTAGGATTATCTATTGCAAAAGAAATTTTAGATAAAAATGGTGGTAGCATTGATATTAAGAGTAAGGTTGGAGAAGGCACAGAAGTAGTTATAAGAATTCCTACAAAACAAAGTTAAGAAATAAAGTAATAATTATCAAGTAATTACAGGATAATTATTATTTTATTTTTAGTAATAATTTTCCTAATGAAAAAAGTCTGAAAAAGTTTAAAAAAATGTATTGACATAGCAACTACAATATGTTATTCTAAGTAAAGACTTAGTTGAGAGATAAAATAAAAAATATTTTAAAAATCTATTGACAAGAGTCGACAGAATGTGTTATTATAAATAAGAACTTTGTTGAAAGAATAAAAAGTCAACAAATGAATTAGTAATAAAATTGAGCAAAAATAATAAACTTTAATTACTAATTTTTATTTTGACAAAAAAAAATTAAAAAACTTTCAAAAAAGTATTGACAAAGTTTCGAAATTTATAGTATAATAAGTTTCGTTCCATACAAAGAGGAACAAAAAGTACATTGAAAAGTAAACAGTAAATCCTTTAGAGAATAAACCGAAGCGGTATAAGGAACGTAAAATTCTAACGAATTTTACGCTAGTTATCTCTAAGAAATCAAAGATTTCAAGAGCTAACGTCGAGTACCGAATAAGTAATTTTTTAAAAAATAAAAATAAGGAAAGTAGAAATCTAACGATTTCTACATAAGTTATTTGTAACAAGCTAAAACTTGAACAACTAACTTAAAAAATCAAGAAGTTTTAAGAGCTTGATAAAACACTTAAGTTTAGATTTATAACATTCGAAAGAATGAAATATAAATACCACAAACAAGAGAGTTTGATCCTGGCTCAGGATAAACGCTGGCGGCGCACATAAGACATGCAAGTCGAACGGAAGTCGTTGTAATGATATAGACATGGACAGAGAACTTGTTCGAAGAAAGTGAAAGTTGACTTACAACAATGGCTTTAGTGGCGGACTGGTGAGTAACACGTAAGCAACCTGCCTATCAGAGGGGAACAACAGTTAGAAATGACTGCTAATACCGCATATGCCTAAGTACCACATGGTACAATAGGGAAAGGAGTAATCCGCTGATAGATGGGCTTGCGTCTGATTAGATAGTTGGTGGGGTAACGGCCTACCAAGTCGACGATCAGTAGCCGGACTGAGAGGTTGAACGGCCACATTGGGACTGAGATACGGCCCAGACTCCTACGGGAGGCAGCAGTCGGGAATATTGCGCAATGGAGGAAACTCTGACGCAGTGACGCCGCGTATAGGAAGAAGGTTTTCGGATTGTAAACTATTGTCGTTAGGGAAGAAAAAGGACAGTACCTAAGGAGGAAGCTCCGGCTAACTACGTGCCAGCAGCCGCGGTAATACGTAGGGAGCAAGCGTTATCCGGATTTATTGGGTGTAAAGGGTGCGTAGACGGAGAAGCAAGTTAGTTGTGAAATCCCTCGGCTTAACTGAGGAACTGCAACTAAAACTACTTCCCTTGAGTGCTGGAGAGGAAAGTGGAATTCCTAGTGTAGCGGTGAAATGCGTAGATATTAGGAG
>CAPNDH010000012.1 GCA_948664205.1 uncultured Clostridia bacterium
TACTATATTTATTTTGTTTTGACTACTTACCCACTCGATTTAGCGAAGAGCCATATCATCAATTGCATGTTTTATATTTTGGATACTGGTTATGATTGCATGGACAGAATGTTGGTTCTAATATCTATTTATATTAAAATAGATAAAACAAACCTCTCTACTTGAAAAAGTAGAGAGGTTTGTTTGTGAATAACAGATGTCTAGTAGGAAAATTTGACAATAATTATAAAATATGCTATAATAACAAACAGTGGTTACCTTAAAAGCGGTAAAGAAGAGATTTAAATTTATAAATAGATTATCTTAAGAGATAAAAAGGGATAGTCTAAAAATTATTAAAAAAGAGAGTTATTATAGAGAATATTAAAAAGTAGACTTGATTAGAAATGTATAATCAAGACTATTGATTTGCTTGCATACAAAGCTTTATGTATAAAATTAAAACAAAACTCCCTTTATTTTATAAAGGGAGTTTTGTTTTAATAATAATAAATATGGGAAAATTATATATAAATAAACTTTAATAAGATATAAATTTAGATAAATAATAAATAAAGAAAGGAAAGAGAGAATATGACAGAAGAATTAAAAGAGCAAAAAGTTACTTCTCAAAGAACACAAAGAGTTAGAAAGAATTATAGAAGTAATACAAGAAAAAAAGTAGAAAATAATGAAAAAGTTTCTACACAAAAAAGTACACAAAGAGTAAAAATGGAGGCAAATAAAAAAGTAAAACAAAAAATACAAAGTGAAGAAACACCGAAAAAAAGAACAACTACTCCAAGAAAGGCAAATACAAATAAAAAAGAAAAATTTGAATTTAAAAAATCAAATTTAAAAGTAATAGCCTTAGGTGGACTAGAAGAAATAGGCAAAAATATGACTATATTTGAATATGAAGATGAAATAGTTATAGTAGACTGTGGTTTAGAATTTCCAACAGATGATATGCTAGGTGTAGACTTAGTAATACCAGATACAACATATTTAGAGAGAAATAAAGAAAAAATAAAAGGAATAGTAATAACACATGGACACGAAGACCATATAGGTTCAATTGCATATTTCTTACAAAAAATAAATGTTCCAATATATGGTACAAAACTTGCAATTGGATTAATAGAAAATAAATTAGAAGAACATCATTTACTAAGAAGTGCTAAACTTAAAGTAGTAGATCCGGGTCAAACAATTAACTTAGGAAAAATGAAAGTTGAACTTATTAGAAGTTGCCATAGTATACCAGATGCAGTTATGCTTGCAATATATACACCAGTAGGAATAGTACTTCACACAGGAGACTTCAAAATAGACTATACACCAATAAATAGTGACTCAACAGATTTAGGTAGAATTGCAGAAATAGGAAAAAAAGGAGTATTACTATTATTATCAGATAGTACAAATGCAGAAAGAAAGGGTTATACAATGTCTGAAAGAACAGTTGGAGCAGAGTTTGATAAACTATTTGTAAATTGCAAAAAAAGAATAGTAGTAGCAACTTTTGCATCAAATGTTCACAGAATTCAACAAATAGTTAATTCAGCAGTAGAAAATGGCAGAAAAATAGCAGTATGTGGAAGAAGTATGATAAACACAATAGAAACAGCTAGAAAACTAGGTTATATGGATGCACCAGAAAACTTATTTATAGATATAGATATGATAAAAAATTACCCAGATGATAAATTAGTAATAATAACAACAGGAAGTCAAGGGGAAACAATGTCTGCATTAACTAGAATGGCAGCAGGAGAACATAGAAAAGTAGAAATAACACCAAATGACTTAGTATTAATATCTGCAACACCAATACCAGGAAATGAAAAATTAGTTTCAAAAGTAATAGATGACTTAATGCAAATAGGTGCAGAAGTTATATATAATGATATACACGTTTCAGGACATGCATGTCAAGAAGAACAAAAGCTAATATTAGCACTAGCAAAACCAAAATATTTTATGCCAGTACATGGAGAATATAGACAATTAAAAGCGCATAAAGAAACAGCTGAAATGATGGGAGTACCATCAGAAAATATATTTATGAGTGTAAATGGAAGAATATTAGAAATAAACCAAAATGAAGCAAAACTTACAGGCACAGTACCATCAGGTAAAATATTAGTAGATGGACTAGGAGTAGGAGATGTAGGAAGTGTAGTTTTAAGAGATAGACAACACTTATCACAAGATGGACTAATAGTAATAGTAATGACAATGGATAACGCTACAGGTGAAATAGTAGCAGGACCAGATGTTATAACAAGAGGTTTCGTATATATTAAAGAATCTGAAAACCTAATGGATGATGTAAAAAGAGTAATTCGTGAAGAAGTACAAAAATTAGAAGAACAAGGAATACGTGACTGGGGAACAATAAAATCAACATTAAAAGACCATATAAGAGACTATATATTCCAAAAAACAAAACGTAACCCAATGATCTTGCCTATAATTATGTCTCTATAATATAAAAGCAGTAATATTAAGCTTTTAATAGCTTAATATTACTGCTTTTTATTATGTAGAAAAGTTGATAATATAATAATATTCTGCGTTTAAGTATTGACAAAATCAACATAAGGTTCTCTAATGTTATAGAAACTAATAGTATTAATATTCCTATTTTAAGTAAAGGAGGAAAATATGGAAAGTTATAAAGAGCGGATTCAAAAAATAGTAAAGGACGAACAAGAAAAAATTAAAGCTGAAAAAGAAAAAGAAGATGCTGAAATAAAAGCCCAGATTGAAGAAGAAACAAAAAAAGAAAAAGAGAGAAACGAAAAATTTTTTAAGTATATTATGGATACGATAGAAAATAAAAGAAAAGATGGAAATATAGTAATCAGCATTGAATTTAACCAGTTATATGATTATAGTGGGGGATTAGAGGCAGCACTTAATGAGAATATATGTTTGATAAAGAAAGCACGTCGAAAGGAAGATGGCATTGAAGTATCAATATATTGTAAAAAGTCTATAAATTCTATGAAAGGTTCAACTCAATATATACGTGTAAGGGATGAAGAAGCGATAGACTTGTTTGACACAGTAAAAGTAAAAGAAATAGTAAGTGCAATTCCCATGTATCCATTCCCTTCTGCTAGCAAAAATATGTTGGATGGATTTTTAGAAATGCATTGTACTGAATTTAGTGATGGAGAAAATATCCTAAGTGTGCGACCTAATTATTATATAAAAATAGTATAGGAAAATTAAATAAAAGGTGGTTTTGAATAAAACCACCTTTTATAAAAAATATTTTAATTAAAAAATAAAAAAGGCTTGCATTTGCAAGCTTTTTGTGTTATGATATTAAGCGTATAAAAAATACACACACTTAAATAGAGTTTAAAAAGTGTGCTTATTCTAAAAGTTTAAGTCTTTTTAAATGTTTTAAAATTAAGTGGAGGTAAAACAAAAAGGAGGAATAGAAAATGGCAGTAGTTGCAATGAAACAATTACTAGAAGCAGGTGTTCACTTTGGACATCAAACAAGAAGATGGGATCCTAAAATGGCTGAATACATATTCCAAGCAAGAAATGGTATTCACATTATAGATCTACAAAAAACATCTAAAAAATTAGACGAAGCATATAGCTTCATGAGAGAACAAGCAGAAGAAGGAAAAACATTCCTTTTCGTAGGAACAAAAAAACAAGCACAAGAGTGCATGAAAGAAGCTGCTGAAAAAAGCGGTATGTACTACGTAAATCAAAGATGGTTAGGTGGAATGCTAACAAACTTTGGTACAATAAGAAAAAGAGTTGAAAGATTAAACGAATTAGAAAGAATGCAAGAAGATGGAACTTTCGACGTATTACCAAAAAAAGAAGTAATATTACTAAAAAAAGAAATGGAAAAACTAGAAAAGAACTTAGGTGGAATTAAAGATATGACTGAAATTCCAGGAGTAATGTTCATAGTAGACCCTAAAAAAGAAAGAATAGCAATATTAGAAGCTAGAAAATTAGGAATACCAGTTGTTGGTTTAATAGACACAAACTGTAACCCAGAAGATTTAGACTATGTAATACCAGGAAATGATGATGCAATTCGTGCAGTAAAATTAATATCTGATGCAATGGCAAACGCTATTATAGAAGGTAGACAAGGTGAATCAATGGAAATGGCAAGCCAAGAAGAACAAGTAGCTACAGAAGAAGCAGAAAGCATTGAAGAAGTAGTAGCAAACGAAGATGCAGAATAATAAATAATTATTAAGATAAAAATAAAAAGGGTGGAGCCTTTATCTGCTCTATCCTTTTTTATATAGTAGGGAAGTTCTCTATTTTAAGTTACATTGTAGGGGCGATTATTAATCGCCCGTGTGGAGAAGCCACTTTTGTTCTTAAATAGAGAAAAATAAATTAATAATTAAAGATTTAATGAATAATGAAGAGTGAATAATTAATAATGAATAATTAATTTTAATAATGAATGTTAGAATACGGTTGTAATATAGTTAATAAGAAGAAATTACTCATTATGCATCATTTATTATTCGGTATTCATTATTAAAATTAAAAGGAGGAAAAAGGAATGATTACAGCAAATCAAGTAAAAGATTTAAGAGAGAGAACAGGTGCAGGAATGATGGACTGCAAAAAAGTTTTAACAGAAACTAATGGAGATGAAGAAAAAGCAATAGAATTATTACGTGAAAGAGGTCTTTCAAAAGCAGCTAAAAAATCAGGAAGAATAGCAGCAGAGGGACTAGCAGCAGCATATGTTTCAGAAGATGGAAAAGTAGGAGCAGTTGTAGAAGTAAATGCTGAAACAGACTTTGTTGCAAAAAATGAAGAATTTAGAAGTTTTGTTGCAGATGTAGCAAAACAAGTAGCTGAAAAAAATCCATCAACAGTAGAAGAATTATTAGCACAAGAATCAATTGCAGAAGCAGGAAAAACAGTAAATGAAGTATTAACAAA
Source organism: uncultured Clostridia bacterium (assembly GCA_948664205.1). Taxonomy (GTDB): domain Bacteria; phylum Bacillota; class Clostridia; order TANB77; family CAG-508; genus UMGS1663. Next base: position 4,936 of record CAPNDH010000012.1, read on the forward strand.
CAAAATAGCAACAATAGGTGAAAACATGTCAATAAGAAGATTCGAAAGATTTGAATCAACAAATGGAACAGTTGCAAAATATATCCACGGAGATGGAAAAATAGCTGTTTTAGTAGAAATGGAAAATGCATCAGAAGAATTAGCAAAAGACATATGTATGCAAATAGCAGCAGCTAAACCAGAATACCTAAATAGAGAAGCTGTACCACAAGAAAGAGTAGAAAAAGAAATGGAAATACTAAAAGCACAAGCTATGAATGAAGGAAAACCAGCAGAAATAGCAGAAAAAATGGTACAAGGAAGAATAGGAAAATTCTACGGAGAAATATGCTTAATAGAGCAAGCATTCGTAAAAAATCCAGATGAAAAAGTAGGAAAAATGGTAGAAGCTAAAGGAGCTAAAATAGTAAGATTTGCAAGACTTGAAAAAGGTGAAGGATTAGAGAAAAAAGAAGAAAACTTTGCTGAAGAAGTTGCAAAACAAATAAATGGATAATAAAAAAAGGAAATATTTGTAAAAAGTATTGACATTTTTTATTAATTAGAGTAATATATAAGTATAAAAAATTTGAAGATACATTTCAAGCGTATGCGAAAAACCACGAGCTGAGGACTCGTGGTTTTTCATTCTTTTGTATGTACTATGTTTTCAGTCAAAGCTTTTAAGTATTAAATATACTAACAATAGTACGATCAACTTGAAAATACTTTTCAAGCATATACACCTCCTCTCATAAGAAACTCTCTTTTGTAAGAGGTAATAAATATTATATTATGTAACTAAACAAAAAGCAAGAAAAATCGTACGTTAAAAACCGACAAAATATTGACAAACCAAACTAAAGAATATAGAATAATATAAAAATAAATAGGAGAAAAAGATGTACGATAATTGGGAAGAACTAGAACAAAGTATTATAAATTGTAGAAAATGTAAATTATGTCAAAATAGAATTAATATAGTATTCGGAACAGGAAATAGAAATGCTGAAATTATGTTTATAGGTGAAGGACCTGGAGCAGATGAAGATAGAGAAGGTGAGCCTTTTGTGGGAAAAGCAGGTAAACTTATGAATGAAGCATTCAAAGGTTTAGGAATAAATAGAGAAGAAGTATATATTGCGAATATAGTAAAATGTAGGCCACCTCAAAACCGAGTACCAGAACAAGATGAAGCAGAGGCATGTTTAAATTATTTACGAAATCAAGTAATATTAGTAAAACCTAAAATAATAGTATTATTAGGAAGTACAGCTTTAAAAAATATATTAGGAAAAGAGTATGGAATAACAAATGAAAGAGGAAAATGGATAGAAAGAAAAGGTATAATGTACATGCCAACTTGGCATCCAGCAGCACTTTTAAGAGATGAAAATAAAAAAATAGAATTTTGGAAAGATTTAAAAGAAGTAGTGAAAAGCCGAAACTAAGAATTTACTATTGCATAACTTATCCGTAATTCGTTATCACTCATACGGCTAAGAAATCTACGCAGTGTAAACTGCTAGAAATTCTAACTTCCGCCATAATCATCTTCTACGGAAAGTCATCATACTATAATGACTTTCCTAGAATATAAAAAAATTAGGTAATTAAACCTAATTTTTTATATTGTGTGAAATTATAATAATTTAATTTAAAGTGTATGGGAAGCATAACTCATCCGTGTGTCAAAGTCGTTTTCTCATATTATTTTTCCTTCGTTAAAGCACTCAAAATTTCAGGATAAATTCTATCAGCATTATTATTCCAATTATCAACAATATTTTTTGCTTTTTCTCTTGAACCTGCGAATGTTTTAACTTCAAAAATAGTATCATTATTATCAATTATTTTACAAGTAACAGTATAATTATCTTCACTTCTAGGTATATATTCAGCAACTACAGAATGCTTATCTTCAAAAGATACTAATTCATCTTTAAAATTGCTATCAACTCTTAACTTTATAATACCTGGGATAATATCTTGAGTAAGACTTAAAGTTTCCCTGCCAAAATCAGTTATTTCATATAAAGTAGAGTTATCTTTATCATAGCTTACAATATATTTATTCTCTATTAGATCCAATAAAAATTGTTGAAAATAAAAATAATTCATATCTGTTACTGCAAGTACCAAATTTAGAAGAGAATCATTTGAAATTGATTTTCCAACTTTATTTAATATATATAAAATTAATACTTTATTTTCTGCTAAAGTTTCACTATCTGATGAAAGTTTCATTTTTAATCACTCCATATGCTAATTTTCAAGTATTATAACACATTTTTAAATAAAATACTATCCCTTTTTATATATTAATGCTATAATTATATAAGAATAATAAAAATAGGAGAATATATGAAAGATTATTACGAAATATTAGAAGTAAGCAAAAATGCTTCTCAAGAGATTATAGAAAAAGCATATAAAGTATTAGCTAAGAAATATCATCCAGATTTACAAGAAGAACAAAATAAGAAAATAGCAGAAGAAAAGATGAAACTCATAAACGAAGCCTATGAAATTTTGTCAGATGATAATAAAAGAAAAGAGTACAATATAGAATTAGAAAACGAAAAAAGAAGAATAGAAGATTCTAACACAAATAATTATAATGTTATAAATAATGAGAATGAAGGTTATTATGAAGAAGATGACGAATGCTATGAAGATGAAGAGCCTTTAACCAAGAAGCAAATAAGAAAGCAAAAAAGACAAGAAAAGAAAGCACAAAGAGAATATACAGAAGAACAAGAACGACAATATGCAAGGTATATGAGAAGCTTAGGATATAAAGTAAAAGAAAGATGGACATTTAAAAGATTTATTAGACTATTAAAAGCAATAATAGTAATAATAATATTTTTGCTAATAATATGGGTATTTCCACCAACTCATAAATTATTAGTAGAAGCATATGAACAAAATAGTATAATAAGAGCAATGGTAGAAGTATTTAAAAATATATTTATAGGAATTGGAAAAGGGTTAGCTTCAATATTTAATAAATAATATTATAAAAAAGAAATCAGAATGAAGTGAACCCAAATTATTAGACAAAAAAGTTTAATAAGGAGGGTTCACTTCATTCTGATTTCTTTTTAATGCGCCATTATAACAAAAGAATTTAGGTAAATTTTTTCAATTACTGTAATTAAAGGAACACCTTTTTCATACAAAATACCATCAAAATAATCTTTTTCTTCAGAAGAAGCAAATTGCATTACATACATTTTTCCTTTCTTATTTAAGAACGTATAAGCTTCATGCATTTTTTGTTTTTCTACCATAGGTCATCCCTCCTTTGTGCAATAAAATGAATTATACATTAATTTCCATAAATTGTAAATAAAAACATTTAGACAAAAAACGACAAATTTAGAAAAATAAATATATACAAAGCTATAAATAATCAATATAATATAAAAAAGTATATCGAATATTGTAATAATATGTAATTTGTGGTAGAATGTTTTTTAAGGAGTGAGTATATGAGAATTAGATTTAAGCCATGGGCTAGACCAGAATTAGAAGCAAGCAAGTTTTATATAGATAATCCACAAGATTATAAAGGAAAATGGAAAACGTTATATCAGAATAAAAATCCATTTCATATAGAGCTAGGATGTGGAAAAGGAAGCTTTATATCACAATTAGCAGTTAATAATGAAAATGTAAATTATTTAGCAATAGATTTAGTAGATGCAATGTTAGGTTTAGCAAAAAGAAATATTGAACAAATATATAATGAAAAGAATAAAGAAATAAACAATGTATACTTAACAAGACATGATATAGAAAGAATATTCTTAGTATTAGATAAAAAAGATAAGCCAGAAAGAATATATATAAATTTTTGTAATCCTTGGCCACGAGGAAAACATCATAAAAAGAGATTAACACATACAAGACAGCTAGAAAAATACAAAGAAATATTAACGAAAAATGGAGAGATATATTTTAAAACAGATGATGATGGGCTATTTAATGATAGTTTAATATATTTCAAAGAAACAGGATTTGAAATTATAAAATTAACATTTGACTTAGAAAATGAAGCAAGTTTCTGGGAAAATATTGAAACAGAACATGAAAAAATGTTTAAAGAACAAGGAATAAAAATAAAGGCATTAATTGCAAGAAAAAAGTAGATAAGCATGTAACAAAAAAATAAAAATTACATAAGATATAATATAAACAATATATATTGTTTTTTATATAGATTAAATGGAGAAAAGGCCAATTAAAAGACCTTTTCTCCATTTTGACTTTTAAGTATCTCAATTAGGGACAGTCCCTAATTGAGACAAATGGGTCAATTTTGGGCGGGGTTATACCTTCCCTATTTTTTTGCAATAACTTTAGCAACTTCGTAAATTAATTTTTGTTGCTCAGAAGAACAATTAGATAATAGTTTTGCAAATTCATCATTTAAATATGAATTAGATTCATTAGAAGAACCATTTAGAATTTCCCCTTCTGTTAAATCTAAAATTTTACAAATTTGACTTAATCTTTTTATATTAACTTGGGAATTACCTCTTTCAATTCTACTTAAAAAGGCAATTGAAACACCTATTTGTTCAGCAAGTTTTTCTTGTGTCATATTTTTTTCTTTTCGTGCATTTTTAATTCTTTCTCCAATTATAGTATAATCTACAGCCACTTAAAATCATTCCTTTCAATATTAATCTTAAAGAAAATATAGCACTATATAGTTAAATAAAATAAATAAATACACGAATTGCGAATTAAAACACAAATAATATACAAGTTATATATTAACGAATATTATTTAAATATTAAGTATCCTGTTTTTTATATAAAACAAGAATATAAAAAAAATCATTGAATTTTACACTTAAATATGATAGAATTCATAAATAGAAAGAAGAGAAAAAAGGAATGATGAATTTTGGAAAAGAAAACATTTTATTTAACAACACCAATATATTACCCAAGTGGTAAGTTTCATATAGGAACAGCATATACAACAGTTTTAGCAGATTCAATAAAAAGATATAAAACATTAAAAGGTTTTGATACTTATATGCTTACAGGTATGGACGAGCATGGACAAAAGATACAAGATGTAGCTGAAAAAAACGGAAAAACTCCACAGGAGCATGTTGATGAAATTGCAAAAAATGCAAAAGAACTATGGAAAAAAATGGACATACATTATGATGATTTTATTCGTACTACTGAAGAAAGACATACTAAAGTTGTAGAAGACATTTTTGATAGATTAATGGAGCAAGGAGATATTTACTTAGGAGAATATGAAGGATGGTATTGTGTACCTTGCGAAACTTTCTTTACAGAAACTCAGCTTATAGATGGAAAATGTCCAGACTGTGGTAGAGAAGTAAAGAAAATGAAAGAAGAATCATATTTCTTCAATATGAAAAAATATCAAAAAAGATTAGAAGAATTTTACGAACAAAATCCAGATTTCATAGCGCCAGAATCAAGAAAAAATGAATTATTTAATAACTTTATAAAACCAGGGTTAGAAGATTTATGCGTATCACGTACAAGTTTTGAATGGGGAGTAAAGGTACGTAAAAATCCAAAACATGTAGTATATGTATGGTTAGATGCATTAACAAACTATATAACAGCTATTGGATATGGATCAACAGATGAAAGTAAATTTAATAAATACTGGCCAGCAGATTTACACATAGTTGGTAAAGATATAATTCGTTTTCACGGAATATATTGGCCAATATTCTTAATGGCACTTGGCTTACCACTTCCTAAAAAGCTATATGCACATGGTTGGATAATGATGAAAGAAGGTAAAATGTCTAAATCAAAAGGAAATGTTGTATATCCAGAATTATTAATAGAGAGGTATGGACTAGATGCAACTAAATATTTCTTATTAAAAGAGTTACAATATGGACAAGATGGAGTATTTACACCAGAAGGGTTTGTAGAAAGATTTAATATAGATTTGTGTAATGATTTAGGAAACCTTTTAAATAGAACAATAGGAATGATGAATAAATATTTCGAAGGAATTATACCAAATTATGTAGGACAAAAAAATGAAGTAGATAGTAGCATAGAAGAAACAGTAAAAGAAGAAATAAAAGCATTTGAAGAAAGTATGGAAAGCCTTCATATATCAAATTCACTTGGAGAAATATGGACAATAATATCAAAATCAAACAAATATATAGATGAAACAGCACCATGGGTACTAGCTAAATCTGAAAATGAAGAAGATAAAGAAAAGTTAAAATCAGTAATGTATCATTTGGTAGAAAACCTAAGAACAGTAGCAGTAATGTTACAGCCATTTATGCCAGAAACTGCTGAAAAAATGTTTAAACAATTAGGGCTAGATAAAGAAGAATTTAAGACTTGGGAATCTTTAAATGAATACGAAAAAATAGGTGGACAGAAAGTAATAGAAAAAGGAGAGCCACTATTTATGAGATTAGACATGGAAGAAGAAGTAGAATTTATTAAACAAGGAATGAACAAATAAAAATGCTAAAGAGTAAGAATTTCTTGTAGTACAAGAAAACTAATTTAGAAAATATATTCTACGTTGTAGGGGGTCGTCGCCATCGGTGACCAGTAAGACAGAATATTCTTATTCGAATAAAAGTAATATAAGAAGTAAAGAGGGAAAAAGTTATGTCTGATATAAAACATTTAGAATATTGTGTAAAACTAGGAAATACATGTGTACAAAATAAATTAGAACAATTAGAACAAGGAATATATGTGGAAAATGAAAGAAATTACGAAGCTCAAAATTACAATGAGCTTAGCTTTAGAGAGCGACTAAGAAATTGGGAGTAGCTAAACATAAAATATATGTGCAATTAATTTGAATTGTAGGGGCTTAATCGGTCAGGAATACCCGTTAGAATTTACCAAATTACGCCCACTGTACAAATATTAACAATTCTATAAATTCAGAATATACGTTTAGGGCGAAATTCGGTATTCCCAAAGAAGTATTCCTTACCGATTTAGCCCCTACGGAATAAGAAAATTAACAGAATAAAATATATTAGACAAAATATACAAAAATTTCACAAAAAATGCACAAATAAAATGTATAATAAAATGCACTAAAGATATTAAAAACTTTAGTGTTATTTTAAATTGTAGGGGAGAGCATAGCTCGTCCGTGTGGCCAAGCCACTTTCTTATATTATAGGAAAGTACGTTATTTTAAGTTATAGAGTAGCCACAGCGGAATGATATATCTTTTTTCGTGCTTTAGCCTTAAGAAAAAAGCATATATCATTCGTTGGGCGTCTGTGGCGGATAATTTAACACGTAGGGTGGCGAAGCTAATTTCTTGTTAAAAGGGAGAGAAAATAAATATGAATGATATCACAGTATTAGTTGTAGATGACGAGTCAAGAATGAGAAAACTAGTAAAAGATTTTTTAATACAAAAAGGATATAATACTTTAGAAGCATCAGATGGAGAGGAAGCTTTAAAAATATTTGAAGAAGAGAAAAATAAAATAGGAATAATTTTATTAGATGTAATGATGCCAAAATTAGATGGTTGGTCTGTGCTTCGACAAATTAGGCAAACTTCAAAAGTTCCAATTATAATGCTTACAGCAAGAGGTGAAGAGCAAGATGAATTATTTGGTTTTGAGCTTGGAGTAGACGAATATATTTCAAAGCCATTTAGTCCAAAAATATTAGTTGCAAGAGTAGAAGCGGTACTAAAAAGGACAATAAAAGAAGAAAACAAAAACGTAAATTATGGTGGAATTGAAATAGATGTCCAAGGAAGAACTGTAAAGGTAGATGGAAAGCAAATAGAACTAAGCTTAAGGGAATACGAGCTTTTAAAATATTTATTAGATAATAAAGGAATAGCATTATCAAGAGATAAAATATTAAATAATGTATGGAATTATGACTATTATGGAGATTCAAGAACAATAGATAGCCACATAAAAAAAGTAAGACACAAACTAGGCAAAAAAGGAAAATACATAGAAACAGTAAGAGGAATAGGTTACAAATTTGAAATTAAATAGTATGTAGAGAATGCAATTATATATATCAACAATAATATGTATGGGTCGCCATTTACAAATTCAAAATAATAAAACGATATGTAGGGGTCGTTGCCTTCGGCGACCCACTCTTCAAAGAAATTACCATAATAGAAAGAGAGAAAAAATGAAAAAATTACAAAACAAATTTAAATCTGTACGAATAAAACTATTTTCATCACTGTGTGTAGTAGTAATATTAATTGTACTATTTTTAATTATAATAAATAATGTTGTATTAGAAAGCTTCTATATGTATTCAAAAGTAGAAACAATTAAAACAACATATTCAAAAATAAATCAATATTTTAACGAAATATCAATAGATGGATTTTCAAAAGTAGATATTGATGAAGAATTAAATAAAATAGCAGTAAAAAATGACTTTGAAATATTAATTAAAAATGATGAAAACTTATTATTATATAGTTCAGATGAAAACTTAAATTCAGCAATAGATAAAATAAATGAAATTATAATAGGACAAGATAGAAGATTTAACATTAAATATCAAGGAAATAAAGATATAATAATTTATAATAAAAATAAAGTAACAATTAGAAAAATAGTAGATGTAAAGAGCAATATAAATTATATGTTCCTTTCAGCTGAGTTAGATAATGGATATACACTTTATATAAGAATACCAATTTCACCAATACAAGAAAGTGTAAGAATTTCTAATAATTTACTAATATTAATAGGTGGAATATCAATTATAATAGCAGGAATTATAGCATCATTCTTATCTAGAAAATTTACAGAGCCAATAACAGAACTTAACAATATAACAACAAATATGGCAAAATTAGATTTTAGTAAAAAATATATAGAAAAAGATACAGAAGACGAAATAAACAACTTAGGAAAAAACATAAATTTGATGTCAGACAAATTAGAAGCAACAATTAAGCAATTGAGATCTACAAATATAGAATTAGAAAAGGATATTGAGGAAAAATCTAAAATAGATGACATGAGAAAGCAATTTATTTCAGATGTATCACACGAACTAAAAACACCAATAGCTTTAATTCAAGGATATGCAGAAGGATTAATTGAAAATGTAAATACAGATGATGAATCAAGGAAATTCTATGCAGAAGTAATATTAGATGAAGCAGAAAAAATGGATACATTAGTAAAGCAATTACTAGAATTAATGAAAATAGAATACGGAAAAAGAGAATTTAACGATACAGAATTTAACATAGTAGAACTAATAAATGAAGTAATAAGAAAATGCAAAGTAATGTCAGAAGAAAAAGATATAGAGGTAGAATTTAAGCAAAAAGATGAGACTATAAATGTAGTAGCAGACGATTTTTATATAGATCAAGTAATAACAAATTACTTCACAAATGCAATAAAACATGCAGAAAATGTAGACGGAAAAAAACAAATAAAAATAGAAATAGAAGAAACTAAACAAAATAAAATAAAAGTTAAAATATTCAATACAGGAGAAAGAATAAAAGAAGAAGACCTAGAAAGAATATGGAAACGCTTTTATAAAATAGATTCTTCAAGGAACAGAGAAGATGGCGGAACAGGAATAGGGCTAGCACTAGTAAAAGCAATAATGTCAAATTATAATAATAAATTTGGCGTAGAAAATAAAGAAAATGGTGTAGAATTTTATATAGAATTAAATAAATAAAAACTGGATTGTCTATTTTTATATTAATTATTTTAGGACAAAACTGTAGGGGCTAAATCGGTAAGGAATACCTAAGAGAAATACCGAATTTCGCCCTTTTTTGTTGAATAGGAGAAATTAATTTTTAGAAATACATTTTGCATTGTATGGGTCGCTACCAAAGTGCGACCTATGTAGCTTTTAAAAAAAATTTAGGAAAAATACATAAAATTCCTAAAAACTTTTCTACAAAAAAGAGTATCAATAGACAAGTCTCGATAAGGTAAAATATAGAAAATACAAATAATAAAGAATTATATAATATAAATTGTTGAAAAATAGTATTTTAACACGATGAAAAAAACTTTACATTAACATAAAATGATGCTAATATAAAAGCAGGCAAAGAGTTGCAACATTGCTAAAGTAATTCAAATGAAAACATTAAAATACAAAAGTAAATAAAAAGTGCATAAAAGGTAGGTGAAGCATATGCATGTTAAAAAATAAAAAATATATTTTATACATAACTGTAATTTTAATTTCTGTAATAATTTTTATATCAATGGTTTATATTCAATTAAATTTATTTAATATTCAAAAAAAGCGAATTAGTTCAAATTTAGTTCAAAAAAATAATATTATAAATCCAATAAATACAACATTAATAAGTGATGAAATAGGAATAAAATATAAAAAAGGTAATAATTGGAGAATTGTAATTCAAAAAATAAATGTCAATGCACCAATTTTAGAAGGTACAACAAAAGAAATTCTAAGAAGAGGAGTTGGACATTTTGAAACTACCAGTAGATGGAATGGAAATATATGTTTAGCTGCTCATAATCAAGGATATAAATATAATTATTTTCAAGAAATTAAAAACTTGGAAATGGGAGATATAATAACATATATAACAGAAAAAGGAACTAAAAAATATGAAGTAATCAAAAATGAAACCATTAAAGAAACAGATTTATCATGTATAAAAAATACCAATGAAAATATTATAACACTGATAACGTGTGAAGAAAACAAAAGAGAATACAGAAGATGTGTTCGAGGAAAAGAAATTTAAATAATTTATAAAACTCTCAATTTATTTGCAAATTAAAAATAGGCAGTTACCCCGCTGTCTATTTTTAATATTATATAAAAAAGAGCCTAAACAAAATTAGACTCTTTAGAAAATAAAAGGGGATGTTAGTTAAGTTCTAAAAGGGTAATATTAGTTTCTTAACTATGTATATAATATATCAATAATATTTGTCCTTTTTGTGAACAAAAAGCAAACTTATTGAGAAGAAAATATTAAGATAAAATTAAAATGAGTCAAAAGGGACGGGGTAAATTGACTCACTTTAAAAGATAAAGTGTCAATTTACCCCGTCCCTTTTGACTCATTTTAATAATTTTCAGCTTTTATTTCAAAAAATGCTTGTGGGTGTTTGCAAACTGGGCAAATTTTTGGAGCCTCAAGTCCAACAACAATATGTCCGCAGTTTCTACATTTCCAAATAACAATACTTCCTTTTTTGAAAACTTCGCCATCTTGTACATTTTGTAAAAGTTTTCTATATCTTTCTTCATGTTCTTTTTCAACAGCAGCAATTCCTCTAAAAGTAGCAGCTATTTCTGTAAATCCTTCTTCTTCAGCTTCTTTTGCAAAAGTAGCATACATATCTGTCCATTCATAGTTTTCACCAGCAGCTGCATCTGCTAAGTTAGCCATTGTATCTCCAATACCATTTAAATATTTGAAATGAAGTTTAGCATGTTCTTTTTCGTTTTCAGCTGTTTCTAAAAATATAGCAGCTATTTGCTCATAACCTTCTTTTTTTGCTACACTTGCAAAATAAGTGTATTTATTTCTTGCTTCAGATTCTCCTGAAAAAGCAGCTCTTAAATTAGCTTCTGTTTTTGAACCTTTTAATTCCATATTATTACCTCCTAATTTTTAAATGAGAATAATTCTCAAATTTCCTTTTATAGTTATAATATAAAAGGAAAAAAATGTCAAGATAAAGAAGTAAATTAGCCATAAATTAGCCGTCCAAAAGCTGTAAAGATAAATAATTTTTAAATGTTAAAGGCTCATTAAAAAATTTAAGAACTTCTATGCTCAATTTTTGGCACCCTTTCTGTGCTCGTTCCTTTATAATAAAGGAACGCCACGAACATTTTCCAAAAATTTCGCAAAGAATTTCTAAGATTATTTTAACTCACACATTAACATTTAAAAATTATTTATCTTTACAGCTTTTGGACTACCCTACTATTTTAAGATATGAACTAGTATCTATAATTAAGAATTTATAAGAAAACTATTGACAAAACAATTATAGAATGAAAAAATAGTATAAAAGTTAGAGAAGAATTAGATGTTAAAGATTATAGTTAGGTAATTACTTCAAAGAGATTACCCTAAAATTTCAACTTCTAACATCCAACCTCCAACTTCTAATAGGAAAGGAAATGATTAAAAATGAAAAAAATAAGAGGATTTGAAGTAGCAAAAGGTTTTGAAGATAAAAATATTAATTTGCCAGTAAGAAAAACAAAATATTCAGCAGGTTATGATGTAGAATCAGCGGAAGACTGCATAGTGCCATCTTTCAAAAAAGGAATGAAACCAACATTAATAAAAACAGGAATAAAAGCATATATGGCAGATGATGAAGTACTAATATTAGCTAATAGAAGTTCAAACCCAGGGAAAAAAGGATTAATACTAGCAAATAGTATAGGTGTTATAGATAAAGATTACTATGGAAACCCAGATAATGACGGACACATAATGTTTGCATTCTTTAATATAAAAGATGAAGATATAGAAATAAAAAAAGGAGACTGCATAGGACAAGCCATATTCCAAAAATATCTAGTAACAGATGATGACGTAGCAGAAGGAACAAGAGAGGGAGGATTTGGATCAACTAGTAAATAATAAAGAACTTATTTTGAATTGTAGAATCGGGCATAGCTCGTATGAGTGATACAATTATTGAATTTTTTACCAAGAAACATTGAATTATGTAAAATATTATGATATAATAATGCTGTAAACGCAAAAATGCTATTAGTAGAAAGGAGACAGCATTATGATGAATATCAGAGTGGATGACCGGAAAAGACCGTTAACAGGAATTGAAAAGTTACAGCTTATCGAAAAGATCAAAAGAGAGAATGATCCGCAGAAAAAAGTCGATGCCATTGTTTTGGCAACACAGATCTACATGAAGGAAAGCCAGCAGGCAAAGGTAGATGACATTGTAGCTAAAACAAAGCTTGCAATGGATATCTGCAAGAAGGAAAGCTGGCAGGCAAGAGTGGATGGATATGTAGAAAAAGCAATTTCCGGCCAGAAGAAAAATCTGACAGGAATTGAGAGATTGCAACTTTTCCAAAAGATCAAGGAAGAAAGCGATCAGCAGGAGTGGTCGGCAGAGGAGACCGTGGTATGGTTTAAGAAATACTTTTTCTAAAAATAAAGAAAGCATATTTTGAACTATACTTAAAAAAGTAGAGTTCAATAAAAAGAGAGAAGAGTAATTAGATTATTATCTAGTTACTCTTTTCTTTTTGTATGTCTTTTTTCAGTACTTCAAGCTTGAGAAAAAACATATACAAAACATTGGGCGTCTGTACTGGGGACTTTACCATGTAAGGTGGCAAGGACACTTTCTTATTTTTAGAAAAAAATAAAAAATGAATAGCGAATAATTACATACAAATAAAAATTATTCACTATTCACTATTCACTATTCATTATTCACTAAGTTCTTCTCCGACACAGCTTCAAGGGCCAACAGTTCTTCCCATCTTTTATCAACCTCTTTTTGAAACTCCTCAATCATCCATTCATTTCCAGGTTTAAACATATGCTTAAAACGTCTTTGAGGTTTTAGAAATTCTTCAATAGGTAACTTTTTAGCAGGTTTATATGTTATTTTATATCTACCATCTACTACTTCATAAAGTGGCCAATAACATGTATCTACTGCAAGTTTATTTATTTTCATAAGCTCATCTGTAGGGTAGCCCCAACCTCTAGGGCATGGAGCAAGTACATTTAAAAATGTCGGACCTTCTGTATAAATTGCCTTTTCAGATTTTTCATACAAATCTTTAAAGTTCATGATTGCAGCTGTTTGTGCAACATATGGTAAATGATGTGAAGCCATAATTTCAGTCAAATCTTTTCTTACTTGCATTTTACCTGGTATAACTTCACCAGCAGGAGAAGTTGTTGTATCTGCAAATTTTGGTGTTGCTGAAGAACGTTGAATACCTGTATTCATATATGCACCATTATCATAACATACATAAGTCATGTCATGGCCTCTTTCCATAGCGCCTGATAAACTTTGAAGACCTATATCATAAGTTCCGCCATCTCCACCAAAAGTTATAAATTTAGTGTGCTCATCTTCTTTTATTTTACCTTTTCTTTTCAAAGCTTTATAAGCAGCCTCGGCTCCTGAACAAGTTGCAGCAGCACATTCGAAGGCAGTGTGAATATAAGAACAGTCCCAAGAATTATAAGGGTAAATACAAGTAGAAACTTCCATACAACCAGTAGCATTTGAAACTACTGCATGGTCGCCTTCCTTTAAAGCTCTCATAATCATTCTGCTAACAACAGGAGCACCACAACCAGCACACATTCTATGACCTGAAACAAATACAGGTGGTTTATTTGCTACTATTTCTTTTAAATTATATGCCATTTATTTATCAAATCCTTTCTTATAGAAGTTGGAAGTTGGAGGTTAGAAGTTAGAATTTTGGGTAATTTCTTCGAAGTATTTACCCTATTTCTAACTTCTAACTTCCACTTTTTAATCCAAAATACCTATATGGATTATCAACTTTTCCAGTTTTAGCAATTTCCATTAAATCACTATAAACACCTTCAATATCTTTTGATGTTGTATCCCTACCACCAATACCATAAATATAATTAACAGTAGGAATTTGAACATTATTTACAAACATTCCAGAAGTTACATCTGTAAATAATGCACCTCCACAAGCATTTAATGAGTCTGCTCTGTCAAGTACAGCAATAGCTTTTACATTTGAAAGTGCCTTTGCTATTTCTTCAGCAGGGAATGGTCTATATACCCTTATTTTTAATAATCCTGCTTTAATACCTTTATTTCTTAGTTCATCTACAACAACTTTAGTAGTGCCAGCAGTAGAATTCATACATACAATAGCAATTTCTGCGTCACCTAATTTATATTCTTCAAATAAAGAATAACTTCTACCAGTTAATTTTTCGAATTCCTTAGAAATTTCCAAAATAACATTTTTAGCATTTCTCATTGCATTTGCTTCTTGGTATTTATGCTCAAATAAATATGCTTGTAAATCCATAGGGCCAACACTAATAGGCTCTTTACTGTTTAACAAATAATGTTCAGGTTTGTATTCTCCTACAAACTTTTTAGCAACATCATCTTCTAGTAATTCAATATTTTCTATTGAATGTGAAGTTATAAATCCATCTTGACATACAGTTACTGGAAGCATAACAGCTTTATGCTCTCCAATTCTGTGAGCCATAAGCAAATTATCATATGCTTCTTGATTATTTTCAGAAAATAGCATAATCCAACCACTATCTCTAATTGCCATTGCGTCAGAATGGTCGCAATGTATATTTAGTGGTCCTGAAATAGCACGGTTTACTAAAGGCATAACAATAGGTAGCCTTAGCGAAGAAGCTATTTGAATCATTTCCCACATTAAAGCTAAACCATTAGAAGAAGTAGCTGTCATAGCTCTTCCGACCCGCTGCTTCAGCACCTATGCAAGCACTCATAGCACTATGCTCACTTTCAACTGCTACAAATTCAGTATCAACTACACCATTACTAACAAAAGTAGAAAAATACTGAGGAATTTCAGTAGAAGGTGTAATAGGAAAAGCAGCAACAACATCAGGGTTAATTTGTTTCATAGCAATAGCAGAGGCTTCATTACCACTTAAACGTTCACGTATACTCATAATTTTATCTCCTTTTATTCTTCTTTCATTTCTATTGCATCAAAAGGGCAAACATTAGCACATATACCGCAACCTTTACAATAGTCATAATTAAAATCTTCTCTTTTTTGTTCTTTATTAACTGGAATAGCATTTTCTGGGCAAACAGGAAAACACAAACCACATTGCTTACATTTTTCTTCTATATAAATAGGTTTAACACTTCTCCAATCACCAGTTTTAAACTCTAAAGAATTTCCAGCATCATACATAGTTCCACCAGGCGTTAAATCTTGCCAAGGTGATTCTTTATTAATTTTAGTCATCTAAAAAACTCTCCTTCTATACTTTATTTATTGTTTTTATATTTCAAAGCTAATAATAAAATAATTAAACAAAAAGTCAATTCTAATGATGTTTCGAAAATTAGCATAAAATCTTTACTACACAAAACTGCATAAAGTGTATATGCTAAGCTACTAGTAACCCAAAGAATCCAAGAATTAATACTTAAATCATTTGACTTTTTAGTTTTTATAAGTTTTATTGTTTGTGGAAGGTATGAAATCATTGTACATATTGATACTATTCCTAATAATATATTTCCAAGCATATTTAATTCCTCCATATATTTGTATATTTAAAATTACAGTTAAAATCCAACTTCCAACCTTTAACTTCTTACCTCTTGCAATGCTAGTTGTAATGCCTTCATATTTCCTTCAATAACATCAGGCTTTTTAGAAAATTTGTGTTTAAAAGAAGTTTTCATATCATTTAAAAATTCTTCTTCTGTCATTATATTTGAAACTTTTACAATAGCTGCAAGCATTGGAGTATTTGGAAAATATTTTCCTAAAGCTTCTTCAGATATCTTTCTTGCATCAATAGTATAAACTTTTCCCTTATAACCTTTAAGTAAAGGTCTAATACTTTCTACATCTTTTGTTGTATTAATAACAATTGCTCCAGTTTCTTTTAAACCAGCTGTAACATCTACGCTTTCTAGTAAAGTATCATCAACAACTACAACATAATCAGGCTCATAAATATTACTATGAAGGCGAATAGGTGATGTACTTATTCTGTTATAAGCAGTAATAGGAGCTCCCATTCTTTCAGGGCCATATTCAGGGAAACCTTGAATATATTTACCTGTATTAAAAGCAGCATCAGCAAGAAGTAAAGAAGCAGTTTTAGCACCTTGACCACCTCTACCATGCCATCTAATTTCTATAATATTATCCATATATCATAAATCCTTTCGTATATAAAGATAAGTAAAGTATATGCCTAAATATGCTAAAAGTCAAGAAAAAAAGTTAGACATAATACTACAAGTACCGCTATTTTTTATATTATAGGAAAGTACGTTATTTTAAGTTATAGAGTAGCCACAGCGGAATGATATATCTTTTTTCGTGCTTTAGCCCTAAGAAAAAAGTATATATCATTCGTTGGGCGTCTGTGGCGGATAATTTAACACGTAGGGTGACGAAGTCACTTTCTTGTAAATTTCAATTTAAATATTTATCTCTTTTAGTAAAAATTAAAATATTGTGGTACAATAATAAAAAGAAAAGGGAGAAATGTATGGATATTTTGAAAATTGCTAATAAGATAAAAGAAAATGGTGGAAATTTATATCTTGTAGGTGGCGCTGTTAGAGATAAATTGTTGGGAAAAGAAGTGCATGATGAAGATTATTGTGTAACTGGAATAACTTCAGAAGACTTTGAAAAACTTTTTCCAGAAGCATATCTTCGTGGAAAATTTTTTGGAGTATATGACCTTGATGGTAAAGAATTTGCTATGGCAAGAAAAGAAAGAAAAAGTGGAATAGGTCATAAAGAGTTTGATATAGAAATTGAAAATAGCATAACTATTGAAGAAGACCTAGAAAGGCGAGATATAACAATAAATTCAATTGCTGAAGAAGTATTAACTGGAAAATTAATAGATCCATTTAATGGAATAGAAGATATAAAAAATAAAATAATAAAATCTACCTCGAACTCATTTAAAGAAGATCCACTAAGAGTATATAGAGTAGCAAGATTTGCAGCAATTTTTGATTTTGAAGTAGATGAAAATACGATAGAAATGATGAAAATGCTAAAAAATGAATTAAATACATTATCAAAAGAAAGAGTATTTACAGAATTTAAAAAAGCATTAGCTTCAAACAAACCATCTAAATTTTTTAATATATTAAGAAAAGCAGGAGTATTAGACATTCATTTTAAAGAAATATATAATTTAATAGGAAGTACTCAGCCAGAAAAATATCATCCCGAAGGAGACAGTTATAATCATACTATGATAGTTGTAGACCACAGTGCAGAATTAACAAACAATTTAGAAATAAGATTTTCAGCATTGGTGCATGATTTAGGAAAAAGTATTACACCAAAAGAAATATTGCCACATCATTATGGTCATGATATAAAAGGTGTAAAATTAGTTGAGGAGTTTTCAAATAGAATAGGCGTTCCAAATTCTTGGAAAAAATGTGGAAAGATATCAGCGAAAGAACATATGAGAGGTGGAATATTTAATAAAATGATACCCGCTAAACAAGTAGACTTTATAACAAATGTAAGTAAATCTATGTTGGGGTTAGAGGGCATGAAAATTGTAGTTACTTGTGACAGATGGAGAGAAGAACCTCCAAAAGACATAAAATTTGATATATTAGGAGAGCAAATTTTAAATAAAGTAAATGGAGATTTTATAAAGAAAAAATATAATGTAAGAAATGAAGAAATAGGAGAGAAATTAAGACAAGAAAGAATAGAATTACTAAAAAGTATTGAAAATAAAAATTAAGTAAGATAAAATAATATAAAAGTATTCTAAGTAGAAAGGGAAAAGCATAAATGAAGAAAAACATAAGAGAAATGTTAAAGAAGGAAAATGCAGCAGTTTCTTTATTAGTATTTATAACGGTATTATCATTTGTAACAATTTTGGCAGGAGCATTTATTACAGTTACAACATTAAGAAAATCTCGGATTAGAAAGTGATATAAGGTTACAAGAAATATATGGAGAAGATGTAAAAAGAGTAGACCAAATATATAATGAATTAGTTGGGGAAGATAAAAGTAAACCTAATTGTGAAATAACATATGAGAAGCTTAATGATTCATATATGTTATATAAATTTAGTTTTGACAAACGAGTTAAAAACTTTGATACAAAAGATATAAAATTATATAATGCACAAAAACAAGAGACATCATTTGGAAATAATATTACACTATCTGTAAGCTCACCAGCATATACAGTAAATGTAACTGGAGGAAAAACATA
This sequence comes from uncultured Clostridia bacterium, assembly GCA_948664205.1. GTDB lineage: Bacteria > Bacillota > Clostridia > TANB77 > CAG-508 > UMGS1663. The sequence goes on from CAPNDH010000012.1 coordinate 23,920, forward strand.
TGTAGTAATGTTTGACTATGAAAGTATAAATAGTCAGCAATTTGAATTAGGGTTATATTCAGAAACCATTCAAAACCTTTCAACAAAAACATTAGAGGCAACTACTACAAAAAAACATGAGGAATATAAAATTAGTGTAACTAGTTCAGAAGTAATATTCAAAATATTTGCTAATGTGCAAAATAGCAATGATATAACAATAAGTAATTTTGAAATTCTAGAGATAGAAAATGAAAATGTAGAAAGAGGAGCATTTGTAAAAATAAATGAAGGCACATACACATTAGTAGCACAATATAATAAAGATTCTAGATATGTAATTATCATAGATAAAGACACGTTAACAGACCTAAATGAAAATAAAAATTTAGAAATAGTAAAAGGAATATAAAAAGTAAAAAAACAGATGTATTATCTGTTTTTTATATTTCAGGCTCTATTCCTTCTCTAATATGTTCATCATTTGAAATTTTTTTGTGTGATGCTCCATTTTTATCTGAAGGACTAGATTTAAAGTTTTTTTTTGTAGTTCTTGTACTTCTCTTTGGTTGCTTATCAGCTAATATAGAAAACCTTTTACTTTCTTGTTGCAATTCTATAGATTTTAATTCACCAGCAATTTGCGAAAGTTCAGTATCTTTACTATTAATATATAAATCATAGCCATCGCTATTTTCATCTACACTTATAAATATTCCAAATAATTCTTTCATATTAGCAAAACCTGATTTCACGTTTTGTAAAATATGATTCATATAATTTTCCTAACAATAGTTAGGAAATTCACCTCCTAAATTTAATACTACATACTTATAATAACATAAAAGGATAACAAAATCAAGTAAAATTAAAAAATATTTTGAATAGTTAAATATCATAGCTAAAAATTAAGAACTTTAATTATATAAATTGAGAATATATAAGTTATTTATAAATAACTTGAAAAAAATTAACATATAAAGTTATAAAGAAATATATATTAATAATTTTATGAAAATAGAACAAAAAATTGTCGAATGCATAGGTTAAAATGTCGAAATTAGAAGACGAAAAGTGCTTGTAAAATGTTGAAATTTGTTATACAATTGAACTTGTCATTTTTAAAAGAAAGGGGAAGATTTACGAATGAAAAATCTGTATGGAACAATAAAGATTAACAAAATATTAGGCATGAATAATATGTCCATAGAAGAACATATTGACTATTACAAATTAAAGAATAAAAAATACGGATTAGAAATAGTAAAAAGTAATAACACAAACGAAGAAAATATTGAAGTAACAAATATAAAAAATATAACTGATAATGAAGAAAAAATAGATAATTTATTAAATGATTTAGTAATAAAACAAATAACGCCAAGTTCATCAGATGTAATAGAGGATTTAGTAAAAATACATGCTTGGTAAGCTTAAAAAGCAAGAATAAAAAAAGTAGAAATGAACGCAAAGAGTTTAACAAACTCTGCGTTCATTTCTGTTTTCTTTATTATCATTGCATAATTTTTCAAATTCCTTGCATTTTATTTTATATTCTAATTGTTGAGTTAAAAATCTGTAGTACATATAGCCTTGTTCATATTGTGCCATAGGGTTAAAGTCTGCATAACCTGCTTCAAATCCTTCAGGGGAAGTAGAAGAGTAAGGAGAATATCCACCAAAACCATAAAAATTATTATAATCAACGTTTTTATCCATATAACCATCCTTTTTATAAAATATTTAGGTTTTTAAATTGGATATACCTATAAACCATTTTTAATTTATGCTAACCAAAAGTTCTTTTTAAATATTCAAATTAAAAATAGGAAAATAACTAATAAATATATATGTATAAAAGGCAGCAAGTATTCCGTGTAATATTTTCCCTATAATATATGGCTTTATAGAAATATCTGTTTTAGAGGTTATACTAAATACTTGAAGTAATATAGAAATACCACCAAAACCTAACAATAAAGCAGATAAAATAATATTAGTAGAAATTTCTCTACATGGAATAGCAGTTATTTTTTGAACACCATTTGTAAGTTCAATTATTCCAGATACAAAGCCACTAACAAAGCTATTATTAGTAATTCCAAACATATTAAAAATTGGTTCAAGTGCTGAAGATAGGGCACTAATAAAATTACTATTTTCAAGTATAGAAAGTATAACACTAAAAAGTACAACAAATCCACCAATCATTAATATTGTACTTGTAGCTGAAGAAATAGCTTTACTTAAAACCTCACCCAAATTAGAAAAAGACACATTGGAATAATCATTTTTATATGTAGGGGCAGGCCTTGAGTCTATATTTCTATTATTATACATTGATAATCTATCTTGTTCTTGTATAGAAGTGGAATATATTCTACGTTGTAGGGGTCGCACTTTGGGCGACTTATATGCCAAATCAACTTTTTCTCTTTTCCAAAACCTAAAAATAAAACCAACAGTTAGGCAAGCTAAAAGGTGTGTAATAAAAAGAAGAACGCCAATAAGTGAATTATAAAACATACTAATGCCAACAGTTCCAATAATAAATAAAGGTCCAGAATTATTAGTAAAAGCAAGTAAACGCTCACACTCTTCCTTAGAACACATACCATTTTCTCTAAAATTAGTTACAATTTTAGCGCCAATAGGGTAACCACTTATAATCCCCATAAGCATAGCATAAGCTCCACATCCGGGAACATTAAAAATAGGCTTCATAATAGGATTTAAAAGCTTACCAATTTTAGGAATAATATTAGTATATCCAAGAAGTTCAGTAGCAATAAAAAACGGAAATAAAGAAGGAATAACATTATTAGCCCATAATAAAAGTCCGCGATTTAGTAGCTACTAAATTTTGCCTAGAAAATACAACTAAAAAAACTGTAAATAAACAAAATATAGCTGGTAGAATATTTCTTTTTAAAGATAAAAAAATAAATCTAGGTTTATTATAAACAGCAGTTTTCATACAACACCCCTTAATTATATATATTAAAAAGATAAAAGAATATGATAATATAAAAATTATGTAAAAAAGTTGAGAGTAAAAACATCTTTAATTATTGTTATAAAAAAGTTTGAACTATATAATTAAAATAATACTATAAGATAAATTATATGTAATAAATAAGTAGTGTTTAAAACCAAAATATAAGCATAAACAAAAGGAGTAAGATAAATGAAAAATATTCATAAAAGAAGAAGTTTAGTAATTATAACAATAATACTTATTATTTCTACAATAAGTTTATATTTTTTATACAATAAAGAAAAGATAAGAAATATTATAATAAAACCTAAAACAGAATTAATAGAGAAAGTTGAGTGCACAATTACAGAAGATATAACATCAGAAGATGTGTCTGTGTTAGTTACATTCTTTGGAACTAAAAATATAAAACAAATAGAGTATCATGATGGGATGATAATATATGCTAAAAATAAAACAAAAATAGCAAGAGATATGAAAATAAAACCTTTTACTACATATAAGTTAAATATAGAATATGAAGATGGAAATATAGTAGAAAAAACATATAGTATAAATAATATAGATAGGGAATTTAACTATACAGGAAATCCTAGAATATATTATGTTTTAGTTAGTGGCCAATATAAATTGGAGGCATATGGTGCATCAGGAGGAATAGGTTATCAAAATGCAAACCCAGTAGGTAATGGTGGATACACATCAGCAACTACATATTTACAAAAGGGACAAATATTATACATATATGTAGGAGAACAAGGTCAAGGCCAATCAGGAGCAATTTCTTATAATGGAGGAGGAGCTTCTGCTGGAACAACTGTACATAGAGGAGGTCAAGGCGGAGGAGCAACCGATTTTAGGTTAATATCTGGAGAATGGTATAATATAGAAGGATTAAAAAGTAGAATACTGGTAGCAGGAGGCGGTGGAGGAGCACAATCTTCTTGCGGAGGAGTTAATACTACAGCTGGACATGGGGGTGGCTTAATAGGTGGACAATCTACAAATTTAGCAGGACACTACAATTCGCATATAGCTTATGGAGGAACTCAAACATCTGGAGGAACATATCAATATGGAGCAAATACTTCATATATCGCATCAATGGGAACTTTTGGAATGGGTGCAAGTGCAGGAATTTGTTCAGCAGGTGGAGGTTCAGGTTATTATGGCGGAGGCTCAGTATATACAGCAGGAGGTGGTGGAGGTTCATCATTTGCTACTGGGTATGAAGGATGTGATACTACATATATAAATTATCATAAAGCAATAGATGGAACACAAATAGAATTTAAAAATGTAGTTTTAGAACAAGGTGTAAATATAGGATATGGAAAGGCGAAAATATCATTAATTTCACAAGAATAAAATATAAAAATAAAGTTTAATGATTTGATGAAATTTGAATTAATAAAATCAGAGAACTAATATAATTTTTCATTTATATTAGTTCTCTGATTAATTGTTTTTTAAATTCGAATATCAATAAAAAGTTAACAATAACATATTTAACATAAAATGTAAACGATTTTATTAAAATTACACTCTTTTTTATAAAAAAATTAAAACCTCTTTATTTATTCAAAAAAATATTGTATAATACCAAAAGTAAAGGAGAAAGCAAATGAACATTATTACAGAGGAACTTACAAAGCTTTCAAAGTTTCATGAATATGTAGGAAAAATAGAAGAAAAAATTAGTCCGATAACAATATCGGGCTTGTCTGACGTTGGAAAAATGCAGTTTATAGCAGGAACTTATGAAAGTACAAAAAAGCCTATATGTATAGTAACTTATAATGAAATACAGGCTAAAAATATAATTAAAAATCTATCATATTTTGAAAGTGATATAGAGTATTTCCCTAAAAGAGAAATTGTTCCTTATGATTTTATTGCAGAAAGTAAGGACCTACCATATGAAAGAATAAATGTACTTAATAAATTAGAACAAGGAAAAGTAAAAATTATAGTAACAACAGCGGAAGCTCTTATGCAAAAAATGATTAGTAAAAAAGAATTATATAGAAACATAATTAAACTAAAAGTTGGAGATACTTATAATTTAGAGAGCTTAAAAGAAAAGCTAATTTCATTAGGATATGAAAGAAATGATTTAGTAGAAACAAAGTCACAATTCAGCGTAAGAGGTGGAATTGTAGATATAGCTACTAACGAAAAAAAAGGAATAAGAATTGAATTTTGGGGAGATGATGTAGATTCAATACGTCAATTTAATATATCTTCTCAGCGTTCAGAACTTATGCTAGAAGAAGCAAATATATACCCAGCACATGAGTTATTATTAGAAACATCATTAGAACAAATACAAAAGAGAATATTAGAAAATAAAGAGAGTTTTACAAATAAAGAATATCAAAAAAAGCAAGAACAAATAAAAAATGAAGATGCAGAATTAATAAAATCAGGAGACTACCTAAGCAAGGTAGATAAATATTTTAATGACTTCTATTACTCACAAAATACATTTTTAGATTATTTAAAAGATGAATTTTTAATTATTTTTGACGAGTATTCGAAAATAAAACAAAGGCAAGAAAATATAATAATTGAGAATAATAACTTAATTAAATCTTTAATAGAAAAAGGAAGGTTTGTTCCTCAAGCCATACACAATATTAGCACATATGATTATAACATAGAAGAAGGCCAAATTTTATATTTAGAAAAGCAAGATATTGCATTATCTAAAACAAGCCCTACAAAATTTACATTTGATTATAGAGATGTAAATTATTATAAAAGTGAAATAGAACTATTATTTGATGATATAAAGAAAAATATAAATGATAAAAAAATAGTAGTTTTAGCAGGAAATGAAGAAGAAGCAAATAGGTTTGGCGCTATTCTTACAGAGCAAGACATAGAAAATAAAGTTTTAACTACAAGTATGCAAATAGTAAAAAAAGATGATACAAGTAAACAAAAGAAAAACGTAGTATTAGTAATGCAAGGTAGGTTATCAGGTGGTTTTGAAAGCTATGACCAAAAATTAATTGTAATTTCAGGAGAAGAATTATTTGTTTCAAATAATAAGAAAAAAAGAAAACCAAGCAAAGTTTTCAAACAAGGCGAAAAAGTAGTATTCTCAGACTTAAAAGTAGGAGACTATGTAGTTCATAAAGCACATGGTATAGGTCAATTTATTGGAGTAAACACAATAAAAACAGAAGGTGTAACAAAAGACTATATAAAAATAAGGTACAAAAATGATGATATGTTATACATTCCAACAAATGACTTAGACAGTGTAAGAAAATACATAGGAGAAGGAGAAGCAGTTCCAAAAATTAATAAATTAGGAAGTAAAGAATGGGAAAACACTAAAGCTAGAGTAAAGAAAAACTTACAAGAAATAGCAAAAGAACTAATAGAACTATATGCAAAAAGGCAAAAAGTAAAAGGCTTTGCCTTCTCAAAAGACACACCTTGGCAAAAAGAATTTGAGGACAGTTTCCAATATGCCGAAACAGATGATCAACTTCGCTGTATAGAAGAAACAAAAAAAGATATGGAAGCTGGGAAGCCAATGGATAGACTTCTATGTGGAGATGTAGGATATGGAAAAACAGAAGTAGCAATACGTGCAGCCTTTAAGGCAGTAATGGACCAGAAGCAAGTTGCATATTTAGTACCAACAACAGTTTTAGCAAACCAACAATATGAAAGTTTTAAATCAAGAATGGAAAACTTTGCAATAAAAGTTGAACTTTTAAACAGATTTAGAACGAAAAAACAGCAAGATGAAGTAATAAAAAAACTAAAGCTAGGAGAGGTAGATGTAGTAATAGGAACACATAGGCTTCTAAGCAAAGACGTAGAATTCAAAGATTTAGGACTTCTAATAATAGATGAAGAGCAACGTTTTGGAGTTAAAGATAAAGAAAAAATAAAACAATACAAAAATTCTATAGATGTTCTAACAATGACAGCAACACCAATACCAAGAACACTTCACATGTCAATTGTAGGAGTACGTGATATGAGTGTTATATATGATCCACCACAAAATAGAAGACCAGTTCAAACTTATGTACTTGAATATGATGAAGAAATAATAAAAGAAGCAATAACAAAGGAACTAGAAAGAAATGGTCAAGTATTCTACTTATATAATAATGTAGAAGGGATAGAAGCAAAAGCAATTAAACTTCAAAATTTAGTACCAGAAGCAAAAACATCTTTTGCACATGGAAAAATGAGTGGAAAAGAGCTAGAAGAAATAATGCTAGACTTCATAAATGGAAAATCAAATGTACTTGTATGTACAACAATTCTAGAATCTGGAATAGATATTCCAAATGCGAACACAATAATAGTAGAAAATGCAGA